>NZ_JAQUAL010000010.1:0-44702 GCF_028687295.1 Simplicispira sp. | reverse complement strand
GGCAGAAAAAACCTTCTTCACACCCGCGGGCAAGGCCCAGCTGGCCGATACCCACAACGCCCTGCTGGCCTACGAGGCCATTGCCAAAGACATGGCCGCCACGCTGCGCGCAGAGCCGCTGCCCGAGTTGACCGACTCCACGCGGCAGCTGTTTACCGTCAGTGCGCCCACCGCCAACAAGCTCACCGAGCTGATGACCGCACTGGTGGAACGCAAAAGCGCCAATGCCAAGGCGTTGAGCGAAGAAACCGACGTGATTTACGCCAACATCCGCACCCTGCTCATCGCCCTGACCCTGGGCGGCGTGCTGGCGGGCGTGGCCATCGGGACGCTGATCACGCGCAGCCTGACACGCCAGCTCGGTGGCGAGCCTGCCGATGTGGCTGCCGCCGCCAACGCCATCGCCGCAGGCGATCTGAGCACCACCATCGACGACAGCCGGGCCGACCGCACCAGCGTGGTCCACGCCATGCACGAGATGCAAGCATCGCTGCGCCAGATCGTCAGCACCGTGCGCGCCAGCAGCGACAGCATTGCCACCGGCGCGCAGCAAATTGCCACCGGCAACAGCGACCTGTCCCAGCGCACCGAAACCCAGGCCAGCAACCTGGAGCAAACCGCCGCGTCGATGGAAGAAATATCCAGCACCGTGCAGACCAGCGCCGATACCGCGCGCCAGGCCACGCAGCTGGCCACCAGCGCCAGCGATGCCGCGACCCAGGGCGGCGCCGTGATGGAGCAGGTTGTCACCACCATGGAAGAGATCAACACCGCCTCGCGCAAGATCGCCGACATCATTGGCGTGATCGACGGCATTGCCTTCCAGACCAACATCCTGGCGCTGAATGCCGCCGTGGAAGCCGCCCGCGCAGGCGAACAAGGCCGGGGCTTTGCCGTGGTGGCCAGTGAGGTGCGCAGCCTGGCCGGGCGCAGCGCCGAGGCCGCCAAAGAAATCAAGGTGCTGATTGGCAACAGCGTGGACAAGGTGGACGCGGGCAGCAAACTGGTCGATACCGCAGGCACCACCATGCAGCACATCGTGCAAGAGGTGCAGCGCGTGACGGGCCTGATCCGCGAGATCAGCGCCTCCACCAGCGAGCAGACGGTGGGCATTGGCCAGGTCAGCGAGGCCGTGGCCCAGCTCGATCAGGTCACGCAGCAAAACGCCGCACTGGTCGAGGAATCGGCCGCCGCCGCCGCCAGCCTGAACCAGCAGGCGCAGCAACTGGTGCAGGCCGTGGCCGTGTTCCAGCTGGGCCGCTACGAGGTGCAGAACCGCAGCGCCACGCCCCCGCCCGCAGTGCGCCCCAGCACCCCGGCGGCCCAACCGGCCCTGGCCCGCAGCGCCTCCAGCCCACGCGCGCCCGCAGCGCGCCCGGCACCCGCACTGGCGGGCAAGCCCAAGGCGGCAGCACCCGCAGCGCCCGCACCACGCATCGCCGCCGCGCAAAGCAGCAAAAACGACGACGACTGGGAAAGCTTCTGACCCAGGCTGGGCCCCGCTGACAGCGCCCAGCTCAATCGGCGCTGCCAGCGCGCCCTGCGGCCACCGTGCCGCAGGCGTGGCAAAAGCGCGCAAACGCACTCTTGCGCGTGTGGCAGTGGCCGCAGCGGTCAAACAGGCCAATGCCGCAGTGCGGGCAGAAGTCGATCTGCTCGTTCTTCAAGTCCACCGGGCGCTCGCAGCCCGGGCACACGTTTTTGGCCAGGCGCGCCAGGGCCACGTCGTAGCCCAGCTCCTTGCGCCGCTCCTGGTCGGGCAGCGCCTCGGCTTGTCTTTGCCGCTCCAGGTAGCGGTTCAGGGCCAGGATGGCGTAGCGCCCCACCAGCACCGTCACGGCAATGCCCACCACGTAGCGCACGTAGCCACCGTAGCTGGGCAGGTAGGGCACCAGTTCGACAAAGAAGGCGAACAGCGCAAACCAGATAAAGCCCCAGACAAACGGCCAGTACGTGCTGCGGCGCTGCTTGACAAACAGCCACCCGGCCAGCGCCAGCAGCGGCAAGGTCAGTGCCAGGCGGTACAAAAACACGCGCAGCTCGACCTTGCGGCGCTCGGCGTTCATCCGGGCGTAGCCGCTGCTTTCCAGATCGCTCAGGCGCTGGCGGGTGGCTGCGGCGTTTTGGCGCGCATCCAGCGCGGCTTGTTCTTGCACCTGCACGGCCTGCTGGGTGCGGCGCTCGGTTTGCTTGAGGGCGTCCAGCGCCTGGGTGCGCACCAGCACCTCGGGGTCGTGCTCGGCGCGCTGGGTCACGCTGCGGGCGGCCAGCCAGTTGCTGAAGGTTTCGCGCTCGGCCTGGGTTTCGCTGCGCGCTTTGCTGCGCTGCAACTGGGCCTGCTCCAGCGCGGTCTGGGCGTCTTGTTCGGCGGTGTGCGCCTGCTGGAGTTGCGCGCGCAGGGCCTGGGCAGCGCCCTTGTCCAGAAAATCATCGAGTTGCAGCGTGGCTTCCACCTTGGGCAAATCGCCCACGATGGTGCCGCCCAAGCCAATCAAAAAACTGGCAAACACCAGCGCCACCAGCCACAGGCCGCGGCGGAACCATTTTTCAGACAAGCGCAGGGGTTTGCTCATGGGATGCTCCTTGGAATCACGGATGCGATGGTAGACCGTGCGTGCAAATTACTATTTTTTTAATAGCTGCTAGCGCTTATCCTGCGGGCGCCAGAGGCCATTTTTAGCATTATTTTTCTGGCAGCACCACCGGCGCAGCCGTCCACTGGGTGCGCTGCAACCAGTCCAGCACCGAGTCGGCTGTCACGGTCTCGATCTGGTTGGCAAAGCGCTGGCGCGGCGGGTGGTCGTCAAACGCAATGTGGGCCGATCCCACGCGCGCGCCCAGGCGCTGCAAGGCGCGGATGTGCAGCGTGGTCGGCACATAGCCCTTGAACTGCAACCACGCCTGCGCCTGGTCGCGCGTGCGGATGGTGGCAGGCTCCATGGCGGCGGCCAGCGTCTCGATGGCCCACTGGTTGGATTGCTGGTAGCGCTGGCCCCAGGCGTAGCTGACCATGCTGTAGGGGCGGTGTTGCAGCACGCGGGCGCGCGCGTTGTCGGGCAGCACGGCCAGCAGGTGCTGCTGCACGGCGGGCGTGGGCACGGCCCAGACGGCCTCGTAGCGGTGCAGGTCGTCCATAAAGAACTCGCCCAGCCCCTGGCGATAGACCTGGCCCACGGCCGTGCCGCAGTCGTTGAGCTTGTGGACGATGCGCCACGGGCCTTGTGGCGTTTTGTAGGCCCAGCCCAGGTGCGAGTAGCGCAGGCCGTAGGCGCTCAGGTCTTGCCCGGCGCGGCCCAGCAGCACTACCTGGGTGCCTGCGCGGGCGTGCTCGGCGTCCAGCGCGGCGGCGGTGCGCTGGGCCAGCGCCATGCCGCGCTCGATGGTGCGCAGGGCCGGGGGCTGGGCGCGGTCGCAGGCGCGGCCCGCGTGGGCCGGTGCCGGGGCGGCGATCACCAAGGCGCACAGGGCGCTGGCCAGCAGCGCGGCGCCCCGCACCGGGCGCTGCGTGGGCAAAGGGCGCGGGGCGTGCGAGGCGTGCTGGCGGTACCGGGCGGCTGTGGCGCGTGCGATGGGAATGTGCATGGCTGCGCTCCTCACAGGCGCTCGTTGTGCAGCAGGGCCTGGCCGATGGCGTTGGGCACAAAGGCCAGCACCTCGCCCGCCACCGACAGCAGCACGCCGGTGCCGATCACGCTGCATGCCACCACCGTCCCCACGCCGTGGGCCGATGCCCCAATGCCGCGCCCCAGCACCTCCACGCTGGCCTGGGCGCCATCGGACGCGCGCTCCAGCAGGTACACCGTGCCCACGGCAGACACCTGCACAGCCTGCACCGTCAGTACCGCCCCGGCCACCGACAGCGCTGCGGGCAACACCACCGCCGCCCCCGAGGCCGCAGCCCCCGCCGACGCCGTGCCCACCACCGAGGCCAGCGGCAGCAAAGACAGCGCCGCCGATGCTTCGCTCTGCGCCTGCGCGGGCAGCGGCAGCAGCGCCGCGCTGCACAGGGCGCTAGCGGCCAGCAGCCAGCGTGCCAGGGGGAAAGTCAACCAAGTGCTCATGACAGGCTCCTCAGAAAAAATGGGGTACAGGGGGTAACGGCCAGCGCTAGCAGATGGCACCACCATCACTCCACACTGCCCGCACGGGCCTGGGCGGCTTCGCGGCGGCCTTGCAGGCGCGCTTCGAGCACATCGGCCTCGTGGCGGTCGCGCAGCATCTTGGCCAGGGTGAAGGCGGTGGTCACCAGATACAGCCAGCTCACACCCAGAAACGCCTTGTAGGTGTCGTTGATGTCCATGCCCAGCAGGCCCCAGCCGGTGAGCAGCATGGCGATGGCAAAACCGCCCCACACCACCAGCTTCCACAGGGGCGTATCGGTGGCCTCGCCCCGGCGGGCGCCGTCGTTGTCGCGCACAAACTTCGACAGGCCGAACACCGCGCTGAGGCAGAACACATAGCCCATCACCATGAAAGCCTGCTCCAGCGGCTCGCCGGGCAACCAGGCCAGGCCGACGGCGCACAAAAACACGGCCACGCCAAACGAGGCCCACACCTGCCACTGCCAGGCACGGGTGTCACGCAGGATCAAAGGGGTGGTGTTGCTGTGGGAGGCGTTCATGGTGTTTGCTGCCGGTGGGTTGGAGATGGGCGTATCGTGCCGCGCCACCCTGCCGGGAAGGGCGTTTTTATCGACCAGTGCCCTGTTTTTGTCTTCTTGGTATCTTTTGGCGGTACTTTTTAAGCCGACTGGCTCCGGAACCCCTGCCCGCACGCCTGCACCGAGCTGAAAAAACTCCCAGTCAGTGTCTGCGCACTTCCGGGCTTTTGCTTTGATTTTGATAGCTGCTTGCGCTTACCCAAAAAGGGCTGGAGCGGTTTTTGGGTAAAAACTGGAATTCTTCCTTCAATTTCGCGGCGCTCTGTTGAAACCTATTTGCGCCACTTCATGTGGCGCAATCTTCCGGCCACCACCTTGGAACTGCCCTGTATGCCACGCTCTGCCCGCCATCCGAGTGGAACGTGTTGCGCACGCTGATCGACACCACGCCTGCGGGCATGGGCATCGAAGCCATCGCGGAAGCAGAGGCTGAAAAAACCCCGGCCAGTGCCTGCGCACTGCCGGGGTTTTGCTTTTATTTTGATAGCTGCTTGCGCTTATCCATCAAGGGCCGGCAGCGTATTTTTCTCCGAGTCCCACGACAAAAACTGTGAACTTACAGCAGCTGACTTGAATATCGCCATAGTGCCATAGATGACATTGGGCACTCGATTACACAAAAGTCAATTAGGCGACACCACTGACTTTGGTTAGCTTTAAAAATCATTAGATCAATGCAATCCAATATTATTGATGCGCTGACTAAATTAACAGAAAATCAGCAGCTGGAGAATCTTTATTTAGCACTGAACTAGCAGCACCATCATAAAAAACAAGACATAAATAATCAAATTTAATTTTTAGAAACAGTCATAATCATTTTTCTATCTGGCCTACTGCATGTCACCAAAACAGATCCATCACTGGTTGAAAATCGAACCATCCGCATATCCGCTGTTTCTGTTATATTGACTGGAGCAACGCCCAACTGAGTAGCAGTTCTCTGAATAACCTGCAGACACTCTTCAAATGACATAGATTTACTCGTTGACTGCTGCGCGAACGATGCAAATGACAAAAGAGCAAATGAAAATCCTACATAAATATTTTTCATATATTCAATAAAAATTAAAATCAATCCAAAGTAGTAACTATATCCACCAATACTTGATTTAAGCCGTGTCGCTTATCAGCATCAAACTAGAGAATTTAGCATAACTCACAAAAACCTCATATCAGAATGCTGTAACTGTTCGCCCGCATCGCTCCCTAGCAACATCTTCAGCTTTTCGCCCAGCATCTGGCGCAGAAGTAAGATTCGGGTACGACCCCATCTCCTTGAAATATTCAACACCTCGGGCAACGCATTTATCAACTTCGACGGAATTTCCACACCCAGCTATAAGAATGGCAAGGCAAGAAATAAAAATCATTTTTGGCATAATTTTCTTCTGAGTCATGACGGTTAAATTAAGCGGTAAAAGGAAGCATTGTCCGCTGCAGTGCTGGGCCAACACAAGGTCGAAGCACAGCACTGCAAGAATCATCAGCATAGCTAGAAAAGCAAACCTGTACCAGCGCAAAAAATCAAAGCTGGCAAAGCAACTGTAAAACCTGCGCTAAACGCATCGGTGATGGCAAAAGCCAACTTTGGCGCCCTTGGAATAAGTGCTAATAGTTTACATTTGAAGCAAAATAAAAGCATAGCATTTTGAATTTCTCTTGATGAAAAAGCTAGAAATTTGAGCCTCGCGTAGCTTTCCAGATACTTGCAACCTTCGAGCTTGAAGTCACATAGACAATATCTCGCAAATTACCAACTTCTAGACGAATTGGCATCCGCTTCTCAGTAGCAAAAACAAACCGAAACTCACGCTGATAAGAATAATTCTTAAACTTACGGAACGGCCCCATAAAACCATTATGAGCATTTCGTTCAACATACTCCACCGGCCCCTTTGTCACCACCCAATTTGATGAAGCCGCCGCTCTATTAACTCTTTGGATAAAATCTGAAAGATTGGAAATGAAGACCGCAACGTTACCAAATTCAAGATTCCGTTCATCGAACTCGTCTTTCGGGAGGTCGGTCATCATATAGAAGCAAAGAATATTTAGATTTGAGATTTCATCGCTGCGAGAGATGATCGGATTCTCCACACCACTAATTGGAATCCAATTCCCTATCGAGTCTTTTATCGCCACTTCCAGTATTTGCCTTGCTTCTGTAGCTCCATCGTGCGGATCAGACCGAACGATATCGCTTTGATCGAGTTGCGAAAAATATGCACATGTATTTAGGTACAGGCTTCCGTTAAGAAAATCTTCTAAAAAATTTTCTGGAAGAATTTTGACTAGCGCTACGCTACATGACATAGAAATCTCAAACAATTAACACTGAATTTATTTAATCTTAGTAAAAATTTTCTGAGATTTTTTGAATACAGAAATCACTAATTTGTTGAGAAATAAAGTTACTCAACGCAAACAGTGTAGCAATCTACGCCGTGTTCTTCTCAAGACAACGATAGCGCACCTTCACATGCCCAAATTGAACAAGTCGGGGGCTAATCCGACGAATTTATCGATGCACTGCACGACTGACACAGCACAGCCACCCAGCTTGCAATTTCCCCAGCAAAAAACCCCGGCCAGTGCCTACGCACTACCGGGGTTTTGCTTCTGTATTGATAGCTTCTTGCGCTTGACTGGCAAGGGCTAGAGCGTGTTATGAACTTCCGTGCAAGTCTTTGATTTTATTGAAGAATTCCACGATTCCCACTTTTGCAAAAACGTGCGTAAGTGCTTATCACAAAAGAGAATTTTTCGAAGTTCATAACACGCTCTAGAGCATTTTTTTGCTAAAAATTGGAATCCACCTCCAATTTCCCGGCGCTCCGTTTTGTGGCGCACAAACCGACTTGCGTGCCACATCAAGTGGCGCAAAGCACTTTATGCGCCACTTAATGTGGCGCAATCCTCCGGCCACCACCTTGGAACTGCCCTGTATGCCACGCTCTGCCCGCCATCCGAGTGGATCGTGCTGCACACGCTGATCGACACCACGCCTGCGGGCATGGGCATCGAAGCCATCGCGGAAGCAGAGGCATAAAAAACCCCGGCCAGTGCCTGCGCACTGCCGGGGTCTTGCTTTGATTTTGATAGCTGCTTGCGCTTATCCAGCAAGCGCTGGAGCCCGATTTGGCTCCATATTCACCAGCTTCAGGCCAGCAGGGCGTTCACGCGCTTGACGTAGGCGGCGGGGTCATCGGGCAGGCCGCCTTCGGCCAGCAGGGCCTGGTCGAACAGGATGTGCGCCAGGTCGTGGAAGTGCACGCTGCCGTCGAGCTTTTTCACCAGCGCGTGCTCGGGGTTCACTTCCAGCACGGGCTTGGATTCAGGCGCCTTCTGGCCGGCCTGCTTGAGCATGCGCGCCAGTTGCGTGCTCATGCCGTCGTCCTGCACCACCAAACAAGCGGGTGAATCGACCAGGCGCGAGGTGACGCGCACGTCTTCGGCCTTGTCTTTCAGGGCTTCTTTGAGCTTGGCCAGCACGGGCTTGAAGGCTTCGGCGGCTTCTTCTGCGGCTTTTTTCTCGGCCTCGTCTTGCAGCTTGCCCAAGTCCACCGCGCCCTTGGCCACCGATTGCAGCGGCGTGCCGTCAAAGTCTTGCAGGTAGTTCAGCGCCCACTCGTCCACGCGGTCGGTCATCAAGAGCACTTCGATGCCCTTTTTCTTGAACACTTCGAGCTGCGGGCTGTTTTTGGCAGCGGCCAGGTTGTCGGCGGTGATGTAGTAGATGGCGTCCTGGCCTTCTTTCATGCGCGCTTTGTAGTCGGCAAAGCCCACGCTCACGGTGTCGCTGGTGGTGCTGGCAAAGCGCAGCAGCTTGGCCAGGCGCTCGCGGTTGCCAAAGTCTTCGCCCAGGCCCTCTTTGAGCACGGCGCCAAACTCGGCGTAGAACTTGCTGTATTTGCCTTCTTTGGCCTTGTCGTCGGCATCGACCACGTCGGTCACGCCATCGGTGCCTTCAGCGGGCGCGTCGTGGCGGTCGTGCTTGGCCAGGTCTTCCAGCATGCTGAGCACGCGCTTGGTGGAGCCTTCGCGGATGGCGCGCACGTCGCGGCTTTCTTGCAGCAGTTCGCGGCTGACGTTCAGCGGCAGATCGGCCGAGTCGATCACGCCCTTGACAAAGCGCAGGTAGCTGGGCAGCAGCGCTTCGGCGTCGTCCATGATGAAGACGCGCTTGACGTAGAGCTTGACGCCCGCTTTTTTGTCGCGGTTCCACAGGTCAAACGGCGCCTTGGCCGGGATGTAGAGCAGCTGCGTGTATTCGGTGTTGCCCTCGACGCGGTTGTGCGCCCAGGTCAGCGGCGCTTCAAAGTCGTGGCTGATGGCTTTGTAGAAGTCGGCGTACTGCTCGTCGGTGACTTCTTTCTTGGGGCGCGTCCACAGGGCGCTGGCCTTGTTGACGGTTTCCCATTCGCCGGTCTTGACCATGGCGCCGGGCTCGCCTTCTTTCTCGCTTTCTTTCCACTCTTCCTTTTCCATCAGGATGGGCAGGCTGATGTGGTCGGAGTATTTGGCTATGACCTGCTTGAGCTTCCAGGCGTTGAGGTATTCCTCGGCATCACCCCGCAGGTGCAGGATGACGCTGGTGCCGCGCGCAGAGCGGTCGATGGTTTCGACCTCAAAGTCGCCGCTGCCGCCGCTGACCCAGCGCACGCCTTCGCTCACGGGCAGGCCAGCACGGCGCGATTCGACGGTGATCTTGTCGGCCACGATGAAGCCCGAGTAAAAGCCGACGCCAAACTGGCCGATGAGCTGGGCATCTTGCTTCTGGTCGCCCGAGAGCTTGCCCATGAAGTCTTTGGTGCCGCTCTTGGCGATGGTGCCCAGGTGGTCGATGGCCTCTTGCGCGCTCATGCCGATGCCGTTGTCGGTGATGGTGAGCGTTTTGGCGTCTTTGTCGAAGGTGACGCGCACTTCCAGGTTGGGCGCGTTCTCGAACAGGGCGGCGTTGTTCAGCGCCTCAAAGCGCAGTTTGTCGCAGGCGTCCGAGGCGTTGGAGACCAGTTCGCGGACGAAGATTTCGGGGTTGGAGTACAGCGAGTGCGTGACAAGGTGCAGCAGTTGCGCCACTTCGGCCTGGAAGGAGAGGGTTTGTTTGCTCATGGTGTAGGTCGGTGTCTCACGGTTGGAACGGGGTACATGGCCAGGCGCTCAGAACATGCTCCGGGGCGCAGCCAGCGCAGCCGATGTGGGGCCATGCGGGCGTGTTTCAAGGGCGCGCAGCCCGCAGCGCCCGGGGCTTTCAGATGCCGGGCGTGGCCAGCCACTGCACCAGCTGGCGCGCCACCCGCGCATCGCTGAGCAGCGCCAGGTGCCCCAGGCCGTGCAGCACGCGCTGGTGGTCTGGGGCAAATGCCAGGGTACGGGCGGGGTCGTCGTGCAGGCCCAGGGCGCTGCGCAGGGGCACCAGGCCATCGCCCACCAGGCGCTCGGCCAGGGGGCTGCGCTGGCGCGCCAGGGTGGCGGCGATGGCATAGCAGGCCACGCCCTCGGGCAGCGGCAGGGGCTGGCGCAGGTCAGCGCCCGACTGGAAGCGGCTGCGCCCTTGCCAGTCGGCATCCAGCACATGGCCGTGGCGCAGGTCGGTGATGCCCGCGCTGCGCAGTTGGCCCAGCCGCACCAGCGGGCGGCTGTAGGGCGTGCTGCCCAGCAGCAGTTGCAGCCAGTGGCCCGCGCGCTCCAGCGGTGCGCCGTGGTGCGGCGTGCCCAAAAAAACGATGGGGCCCAGCTGCTGCGGCCAGTGCTGGCCCGCCTGGCGGCCCTGGTGGCAGGCGCTGCGCACCACCAGCCCACCCATGCTGTGCGCCAGCACCGCGCAAGTCTGCACCGGCACGGGCCAGTCGGCCAGCAAGGTGTCGATCAGGCCCGCCAGCGCGCGCCCGTTGACCGAGGTGTGCAGGCCGCTGTTGTAGCGCACGTATACCGGCGTGTAGCCCAGCGCCCGGGCCAGGTGCTGGCCGTGGTCGTGGCCTGCGCGCTGCCATTGCAGGTCGTTCATGCACAGGCCGTGAACCAGCAGCAAAACCTTGCCCGTGGCGCCACCACGGGCGTGCAGGGCGGCCACATCCAGCGGCTGGCCGTGCTGGTACAGCCCCATGGGGGTGGCCAGCGGGTTGGCGTCCTGGGCCAGGCGGTCGCCCATGACGCCGTTGAGGGCGGCGAGCACCGCCTGGCGCTGCGGGGCGGCTTTGGCCGCTGCATCTTGCGGGCTGGGCAACCAGGGCTCCAGGCGCAAGAGTGCGCCCTGTAAGGCAGCATCGACCAGGCCGGTGGCACCGTAGATGCCCCGGTACACCAGCCCCGTCAGGCCGCGCGTGCGGCCCGGCTCAGTGCCGCCGGGCACGCCCAGGGTGCCCAGCACCGACTGGTGGATGCCCTCGACGATGTGGGTCACGCCCTGCGTGGCCTGGGTGGCCAGGCGGGCGGCGCCGCGCAGGTCGGCCATGCGCCACTGGCGCAGCACGCCGCCAGGAGGCGGCGGCGGGCCAGCGGCGGGAGGGGGCTTGGGGGCAGTCATGCGTGGAGCCCCATTGCGTGGGGCCAGCGCGCAATGCTCAGCCGTCGGCGCGAATGCGCTGCACCAGCGCTTGCAAAACGGTTTCGGCCTGCTCGTTGGCGATCTGGCAGGTGCCCGCCGCGTTGTGGCCGCCACCGCCGTATTCGAGCATCAGATTGCCCACGTGGGTTTGGCTGCTGCGGTCAAGAATGGACTTGCCGGTGGCAAACACGGTGTTCTGCTTTTGCACACCCCACATCACATGGATGGAGATGTTGGCCGTGGGGAACAGCGCGTAAATCATGAAGCGGTTGACCGCCCAGATGGTTTCTTCAGCGCGCAAGTCCAGCACCACCAGGTTGCCGTGCTGGGTGGCGCAGCGCAGGATTTGCTCTTTGGCGCGGGCGGCGTGGTCAAAGTAGAGCGTGACGCGCTCTTGCACATCGGGCAGGGCCAGGATTTGCGCGATGGTGTGGTCGCGGCAGTATTTGATGAGGTCCATCATCAGCTGGTAGTTGCTGATGCGGAATTCGCGAAAACGCCCCAGGCCGGTGCGCGAGTCCATCAGGTAGTTCAGCAGCACCCAGCCTTGGGGGTCGAGGATGTCTTCGCGCGAATACTGGGCCGAGTCGGCCTGATCGACGGCGGCCATCATCTCGTCGGTGACGCGCGGAAAACGCGCCTTGCCACCGTAGTGGTTGTACACCACGCGCGCCGCCGAGGGGGCATGCGCCTCGATGATGTGGTTGGCACGCTCGCCGGTGTTGCGCACGGTTTCGGACTCGTGGTGGTCAAACACCAGGTGCGCGCCGGGCACGTAAGGCAGGTTGGTGGTGATGTCGCGCTCGGTGATGGCGATCTTGCCGTCCTGCATGTCTTTGGGGTGGACGAACAGGATGTCGTCGATCAGCTCCAGCTCATGGAGCAGCACGGCGCACACCAGGCCATCAAAGTCGCTGCGGGTCACCAGTCGGTAGGGGGGTTGGCTCACGGGGTTCTCCTGAAAGGCAGGGTTGGTGTCATGAAAAAACAAAAATGTGCGCGCGCTCAGAACCGCTCGCCGGGCGCCAGATAGCGCCACTGGCCCACGGGCAGGTTGCCCAGCGTGATGCGGCCCATACGGATGCGCTTGAGGCCCACCACTTTGAGGCCCACTTGCTCACACATGCGGCGGATCTGGCGTTTTTTGCCCTCGGTGAGCACAAAGCGCAGCTGCTCGGGGTTTTGCCATTCGACGCGGGCGGGCTTGAGCGGCTGGCCGTCCAGGCTCAGGCCGTGGCGCAGGCGATCGAGCAGCGCGGGCGGAAACACCGCCTGCACGTTGGTGCTGACCGGGTCGTGCTCGTGGATTTCTTGCAGCGGCGCGCTGCGTGCATCGGGGTGGCTGATGGGAGCCTGGCCGGGGCCGTGGTAAACCACGCGCACCAGGTATTCTTTTTCCAGCTCAGAGTCTTCACCGATGAGCTGGCGCGCCACGCGGCCATCCTGCGTCAGCACCAACAGGCCCACCGAGTCGATGTCCAACCGCCCGGCGGGCGCCAGGCCGCGCAGGTGCGGCGGCGTAAAGCGCAGGCCGCTGGCGTCACCCTGCCAGTGGGTGCGCGGGTTGATGAGCATCACCGCCGGGGTGTGGCCGTCTTCGGCCTGGCCCGAGACGTAGCCGATGGGCTTGTTCAGCAGGATGGTGACTTGGCTGTCTTGCTGGCGCTGGGCCGCGCGCTCGACGGTGACGCGGTCTTGCGGCGTGACTTTGACGCCCATCTCGGCCACTTCGCCGTTCACATAGACCCAGCCGCGCGCAATCCAGTCGTCGGCCTCACGGCGCGAGCACAGGCCCAGTTCGGCCAGGCGCTTGTTCAGGCGCATGCTGCCATCGGGATTGGGCGCTGGTGCCGGGCGCGGGCCGGGGGCCGGGCGCGCGGCACTGGTGCGGGGTGCGGCGGGGTCGGCGGCACGGGACGGTGTGGGGGCAGCGCCACGGGGCGCGCGGTAGGCCGGTGGCACCGGGGCGCCACCACGCGGGGCGCTGCCTGCGGGGCGCGGGGCACTGGCGTTGCCACGGGGCGCAGTGCCTGCCGGGCGGGCGGGCGGCGCATCAGCCGACCAGACGCGGTTGGCGGGCGCGGGCGGGCGGTGGCCGTCCTCGCGCGGTGCGGAAGCGGCGCCCCGGGGCGCAGAGCGCGGGGGGCGGGCACCGGCAGGCGCTGGCGCACTGGGCGCGGACGAGAGCACCGGGCGGCGCAGCACGGGCCGCGCAGACTGGCCCCCGGGCGCTGGCGCGGCGGCGGTCAGCGGGGCATCAGGGCCCCGGGGAGGGCGGGCGGCAGAGGACATAAATTTCAAATTTGATAGCTGGTCGCGCCCACCAAGCAAGGGCTGGGCACGGATTTGGCATAAATAAACCGGGCGGATGGGCCGGGCATGGGCATCGCCTCAGGTCTGCTGTGCGTGCCAGGCCAGAAAGGCATCCACCGGCAAGGGGCGGGCGATATGGTAGCCCTGCGCTTCATCACAGGCCAGCGCACGCAACCGCTCCAGGATGGCGGCGTTCTCCACCCCCTCGGCCACCACCGTGAGCCCGAGATTGTGCGCGAGGTCGATGGTGGAGCGCACGATGGTGGCATCGTTCTCATCGGTCTGCATGCCCATGACAAAAGACTTGTCGATTTTCAGCTCATCGACCGGCAGGCGCTTGAGGTAGCCCAGCGAGGAGTAGCCGGTGCCGAAGTCGTCGATCGAGAGCTTGAAGCCCTGCTGCGACAGGCGGTTGAGCATGGCCTCGGCGCGCTGGGGGTCGTCCATGATGGCGCTTTCAGTGATCTCCAGGCAAAAAGCGCTGGCCTGCACGCCGTGGCGCACCAGCATGGCACCCAGGCGCACGCTGAGGGCGGGGTCGAGCAGGTCGCGGGTGGACAGGTTGACCGAGATGCGCAGCCCCATGCCCCGCGTGCGCTCGTCGGCCAGCAAGCGGGCAGCGGCATCGAACATCCACAGCGTGAGCTGGCGCACAAAGCCGGTCTGCTCGGCAAACGGGATGAACTCGGCAGGCGGCACCAGGCCGCGCTGCGGGTGCTGCCAGCGCACCAGGGCTTCGGCGGCCAGGCCGTGGCCGCCTTGCAAGGCCACTTTGGGTTGCAGGTACAGGCGCAGCTCGTTTTGCTCGACGGCGCGGCGCAGCTCGGTCAGCAGCGACAGGGTTTGCGCGCTGGCCGAGTCCAGTGCCGCGTCGTAGAGCTGGGGGCCATCGAGGCGGCGCTTGGCGGCGTACATGGCCACCTCGGAGTGGCTCAGCAGCGTATCGACATCGGTGGCATCTGTGGGCCAGCAGGCAATGCCCATGCCCGCGCTCAAGTCCACGGTTTGCTCGCCAAAGGCCAGGGGCTCTTCAAAGGCGTGGGCGATGCGCCGCGCCACTTCCAGCGCGGCAGACGCGTCGGTGCGCCGCAGCAGCAGGGCGAATTCGTTGCCGCCCAGGCGCGCCACCATGTCGCCGTGGGCCATGACCTGCTGGCGCAGGCGGTCGGCCACGGCTTGCAGCAACTGATCGCCAAAGGCGTAGCCCAGCACGTCGTTGACGTGTTTGAAGCGGTCGAGGTCGAGCGTAATCACCGCCAGCGGCATGGCCTGCGTGGTGTAGGCGGCGTGGGCCTCGATGGCCTGCAACACGGTGTCGCGAAAGCGCTCGCGGTTGGGCAGGCCGGTGAGGCGATCCCAGTACGCCAGGTGGCGGATTTCGGCTTGCTGCTCGGCAATGCCGATGCGCATGTGATCAAACGAGCGGGCCAGGTAGCCGACCTCGTCGTTGCGGTCGGTGTGCTCGACGGGCACGTCGTACTCGCCGCGCGAGAGGCGCTGGGTGCCCAGCACCAGCGAGCGCAGCGGCGTGGTGACGCGCCGCGCCATCAGGCCGCTGCCCAGCGCGGCCAGCAGCAGACCCACCACGGTGATGATGGCCAGCAGCACCTGCAACTGGCGGTACGGGGCGACGACCTCATCGACCGAGCGCAGCAGCAGCGCCTGCGCCTGGCCATCGGCCAGGGCGCTGGCACGCGCCAGCAAGGTGCCTTGGACACTGGCCAGCTCGGTAACGGGGCCGGTCTGTGCGCGCAGCATCTGCAACGCACCTTCGGGCAGGGTGCTGACGGGCACAGCCCAGGCGCCATCGGCAGCGCGCACGCGCAGCGCCACCTGCACCGACAGCAGCTGGTGCATTTCATCGGCCAGCGCCTGGTGTACCGGAAAGCCCATCAGCACCCAGCCCACCAGCACGGGCGCCTTCAAAGGCACCAGCACGAATTGGTAGGGTAAGCCGTCCACCACCGCGATGTGGCTGCCTTGCTGCGTGCCCGAGAGCACGGGCAGCATCTGGGCCAGCGCGTCTTGCAGGTCGCCCATGCCCTGGGCGCGGCTGACCGAGCGCAGTTGCAAGCCCGTGTCCAGCAGCGCAGTGACGGAAGCGCCCAGGCGCAGGCCGTGGTTTTGCAGGGCCGATTCGATGGTGTCCAGATCGTCCGAATGCACCGCCGAGCGAAAGCCGTAGTCTGCCGCCAGCAGCGTGGCACCCTGGCGCAGACGATCGGCGTTTTGCGCCAGCAGGTGGCGCCAGACGTTTTCATCGGTGTCCAGCGCGCGGGCAATCTGGCTGCGTGCATTGCGCTCGATGGCGGCGCGCACTACGCCAAATCCGGCCACCTGCACCAACAGCAGCAACAGCAAAGACATGCCCACCAGCCGCACCACCAGGCTGCGCTGCCAACCTACGTGCAGCGCGCTCAAGGTGCCAGCTCCGCCAGCCGCACCAGGGCGGTGGCACCGGAGGCAGATACCTCCAGGGCCTGCTCGGGTACTGGCGCCCCTGCGGGCAACCGGGCGTGCCAGGTGCGCAGCCGGTAGCGGCCTGCGGGCACGGCGCTCAGGGCCGCCTGGCCGCTGGCACTGGTCTGGGCGTAGTAGGGGGTGTCGAGCACCAGCACCCAACCCACCATCTGGTCATGGATGTTGCAGCCCAGCACCACCACGCCGCTTTGCTCAAAGCGCACCGGCTGGGCGGGCGTGCCGGCGTAGAGCTTGAGTTCGAACTTCTTTGCGGGCGAGAACGAATAGACATGGTGGCGCACCGTGTCGTGGTTGGGAAAGCGCACCTCGCTGCCCACCGGCACGATCAGCACCTGGGGCACAAATTGTTTGTGGTTTTGCGCCATCTCCAGGCCCGCCACGGGGCGCACCTGGCGGCGCGCCTGTTCAGACTCCAGAAACACCACCGCATCGGCCACGCTGCGGCCACTGGCGTCCTGTACCTGCACCTGTACGTCAGCGGCCTGTGCGCTCGCAGCCAGCCAAGCCCCGGCGCACCACAGCAGGACTGCACCCCCGTGGGCGCCCATGTCCGCGCACCTCATGGCGCAATGGCGATGCCCAGCAGCGCTGCGCCATCGCCCACGGTGCCCAGCGCCGTCGCGCGGCCACTGGCCAGGTCAATCTGGTAGAGCCGGGTGGACGCATGACCCCCGGTGCGCAGCGCCACCAGCGCGGTATTGGACACATCCGAAATATCGAACGCCGCATCGGCCAGCGGCCCCAGCCCCAGGGCACCCACGGTGCGCAAGGCGCCGGTGTTGGGCGATACCACGGGCACGGCGCCCTCCAGCGAGCCTTGCATGACCAACGTGCCCTGGCGGCGGTCGATGGCGTAGTTGGTGGTGAGCTGCTCGTTGCGGATGTTGTAGGTGTAGGCGGCGGCCACGATGTCGGGCCGCTGGCCTGCGTGGGCGTCGTCCGCAGCGTAGTGCAGGGCGCCATCGGGCTGCACGCCGCTCTGGGCGGCATCGCCATCGACCTGCGCGCCCGTATCGGGGTGCAGACGCAGGTTCAGGCCGCCGGGGCCCACCACCCGGATGCGATCGACGGTGGGGTTGAAGTCCATGCCAAAAGCGCCCTGCGGCAACGCCAGCGAGGCACCTGCGCCCACGGGCTGCAAGGCACCGCTGCGGGCGTCCAGCGTGTACAGGCGCCCCGCCTGCGACAGCGCATACAGCACGCCCCGCGCCACGCGGTAGTCGATGCCCACCAGCGCATCGCCCGCAGGCAGGCCGGTGATGGGCGTGCGCTGCAAGATGTGTGCGGGCTGGCCCGCGTTGAACGTGAGCAGCTCCATGGATGCCGTGACGGCCAGCACCACCTCGGTGCGCACTGGCGCCGGGGGAGTGGTCAGGCTGGCACAGCCCGCCAGCAGTGCAGGCAGCACCGCCAGGAAAAACCGGTGACGCACCGGCACAAACATCCACGTCATGGAAAAACTCCTTGCAGCAAGTGCGTTGGTTATACCTGATGCACGGCCTCTGCCAGGGCAGGAAGGGGCATCGAAATTGCTACCAATTGAATAGCTGCTTGCGCCCATCCACATTGGCCTGGAGGCCATTTTTAATGAAATATGCTGGAGCGCAGCGCATCGGGGTTCAGCACGCGCAGACCGCCATATTCCACCCGGATCACACCCTGCGATTGCAGCGTGGCCAGCGCCTCATTGACCCGCTGGCGCGACAGGCCCACCAGGTAGGCCATCTCTTGCTGGGTGATGCGCAGCACCTCGCCCACACTGGGGTAGAGCACCGGGTTGAACAACGCCGCCAGGCTGCGCGCAACACGCACGTCGGGGTTGTTCAGGCGGTCGATCTCGCGCGCGGCGATGAACTGGCCCAGCCGCTCATTGAGCTGGTTCATCACAAAGCGGTTGAAGCCAATCGAGTGGTCCAGCAGCCAGTGAAAGGTGTCTATGGGCAGGCCCGCCACCACGCTTTTGCGCAGCGCCTGGATGTTGTAGCGATAGGGCTCGCGCTTGAGGGCCGTGCCCTCGCCAAACCAGCCGCCCGGCGGCACGCCGGTGAAGGTCATGGAGGCGCCGTCGGCACTGTCGGCGCTCATCTTGAGCAGCCCTTCCACCACACCAAACCAGTACGTCACCGGCTTGCCCACGCGGCACACATAGTCGCCCGCGCTGGCATCTCCCACCAGCAGCGAGGCCACGGCCCGCTCACGCTCGGCAGGCCGCAACGCAGCCAGCCAGGGGATGCCATCGATTTCTTCAGCGCGTGGCAAACGGCGGCGCTGGTGCAGCGAAAGTTCATGCATGGTTCAACGGGTGCGCGAGACAAAAACAGGCCGTCGGCAGCGCCACGGCTACGGGATTTCCACGAGCCAGATTGTCAGCTGCAAGACAAACTCTGACTGCACACTGGCCCATGATGGCCGCCTGCGCTGCCTTGCGGCCCCCTCCTCTCTTCAGGATTCAGGAACCCGACCACCATGCACCACCTTGTTGACGCACCTTGTGCCCCGGCCTGCGCCGCTGGCCCTGCCACCCCCGCCTCGCCTGCACGCCGGCGCCTGCTGGGCACTGCGCTGGCACTGCCCTGGGTGGGCATGCACAGTGCCCGGGCGCAGGAGACGCCCCTGAAAATCTGCCAGACCACCGCACTGAGCGGCCCACTGGGCGACCTGGGTACGGCCCTGCAACAAGGCGCCAAGGCGGCGCTGGCGGTCATCAATGCACGCGGCGGCATCCATGGCCGCCCTATCGAGCTGCACAGCCTGGACGACGCCTACGAGGTGCCGCGCGCCCTGTCCAACCTGGAGCAGCTGCTGGCCGACCCCGACTGCTTTGCCTTGTTCAACTGCTTTGGCACCCCCATGGTCGAGGCCATGCTGCCCAAGCTGAACAACGGCAACATGCCGTTTTTTGCGCCCTACACCGGCGGCCAGGTCTCGCGCGTGGCTGGGGCGCGGCACATCTTCAACATCCGCGCCAGCTACGCCGAAGAGGCCGACAAATTGGTGCAGCACCTGGCCACCATTGGCATCAAGCGCATCGGCATTGCCTACCAGAACAACACCTTTGGCCGCGAAGTGTTCACCGGCGCGCAGCAGGCCATGGTGCGTGCGCGCCTGCCCGATGCCGTCTCGGCCACGGTCGAGAGCGATGCCTCGGACGCCAAGACAGCGGCCCACAAACTCGCCGACAGCGGCCCCGAAGCGGTGCTGGTCGGGCTGGCAGGCAAGCCTGCACTGGAATTTGTCAAACACTTTCGCGCAGCGCGCCGGGGAGTGAGCCTGTATGCCGTTTCGGTGCTGGGCACCAGCGCCAACATCAAGGCGCTGGGGCAGGACGCCACCGGCATGGCCATCTCGCAGGTGGTGCCCGTGCCCACCAACGCCGCCACCGCCGTGGCACGCGACTTCCTCAAGGCCTGGCGGGCGCTGGACGCCAACGCCGAACCATCGCACATCGCGCTGGAGGGCTACATCAACGCCCGGGTGTTTGCCGAGGCCTTGCAGCGCGCAGGCAAGAACCCCACGCGCGCCGCTTTCATCGACGCCACCTGGAGCCTGAAAAAGCTGGACCTGGGGGGGTTCGAGATCAACGCCACCACCCCCGAGCGCAATGCATCGCGCTTTGTGGAGCTGACCGTGGTGGGGCGCGATGGCCGCCTGATCCGCTGAGAAACTGCGCGCACACAAGGGTTTTACCCGACCCGGGGAAACCCGCAAATTGTCGCCACAAAGACAAATTGACGTCAAAGTACGGCCTACCATGCAAGGGAAACTGCAGGCCCATGGCCCGCCACCGCAAGCCCTACGGGCCTGCCTCCCTGAACTTTTGAGGACCCGGAATGAAGACCACGTTCCCGCAACTGCTGCTCAAGCATGCTGCCGAGCGCCCCGACGCCGCGGCGCTGCGCGAAAAAGAATATGGCATCTGGCAGCCCCACTCCTGGACTGCCCTGACTGCTTTGGTAGAAAAGGTCGCTGCCGGCCTGCACCAGGCGGGCCTGCGCCGTGGTGAACACATGGTGGTGATCGGTGCCAACCGCCCCCGCCTGTACGCCACCATGCTGGCAGCGCAGTCGCTGGGCGCCATTCCAGTGCCGCTGTACCAGGATGCCGTGGCCGCCGAATGCGTGTTCCCCCTGAACAACGCTGAAGTGCGCTTTGCCGTGGTCGAAGACCAGGAGCAGGTAGACAAGCTGCTCGAAATCCGCGACCGCTGCCCCGGCATTTCCCACATTTACTACGACGACCCGCGCGGACTGCGCAAATACAGCGAAGAAGGCCTGGCGTCTTACGACACCCTGATCGAATCGGGCAGCGAATTCGCCCGCAAAAACCCACAATGGTTCCGCGCTGAAGTGGCCAAGGTGCAGCCCGACGATGTGGCCGCCATGTTCTTCACCTCGGGCACCACCGGCAACCCCAAGGGCGTGGTGCACACGCACGGCAGTTTGCTCGACCGCGCTACGGCGGGCGCCGAGTTCGACAAGCTCACCAGCAGCGAAGAAGTGCTGGCCTACCTGCCACCGGCCTGGATTGGCCAGAACATCTTCAGCTACGCACAGTGGCTGGCCTGCGGCTACGTGGTCAACTGCCCCGAATCGGCCAGCACCGTGACCATCGACCTGAAAGAAGTCGGCCCCACCTACTACTTCGCACCCCCGCGCATCTTCGAAGGCCTGCTGACCAGCGTGATGATCCGCATGGAAGACGCAGGCAGCCTCAAGCGCAAGATGTTCGAGGCTTGCATGAACGTGGCCAAGCGCGTGGGCCCGGCGCTGATGGACGGCGAAAACGTGGGCGCACTCGACAAGCTCAAGTACGCGCTGGGCGACTTCCTGGTGTACGGGCCGCTGCGCAACAACCTGGGCTTTTCGCGGGTGCGGGTGGCCTACACGGCGGGCGAAGCCATCGGCCCTGACCTGTTCACTTTTTACCGCTCCATCGGCATCAACCTCAAGCAGCTCTACGGCTCCACCGAAACGGCCGTGTTCGTCTGCCTGCAACCCGACAACCAGGCCCGCGCCGACACCGTGGGCGTGCCCATCCGGGGCGTGCAGATCAAGCTGGCCGACAACGGCGAAATCCTGGTCAAGTCCGCTGGCCTGCTCAAGGAGTACTACAAGAACCCCGCCGCCACCGCCGAGGTGCTGACACCCGATGGCTGGTACCACACCAGCGACGCCGGTTTCCTGGACGCCAACGGCCACCTCAAGATCATCGACCGCGTGAAAGACGTGGGCCGCATCAAGGGCGGCCCCAACGACGGTGCCATGTTTGCCCCCAAGTACGTCGAGAACAAGCTCAAGTTCTTCCCGCACATCAAGGAAGTGGTGGCGCTGGGCGATGGCCGCGAGCGCGTGTGCGTGATGATCAACATCGACTTCGATGCCGTGGGCAACTGGGCTGAGCGGCGCAACCTTCCCTACGCGGGCTACACCGATCTGGCGCAAAAACCCGAGGTGTACGAATTCATCCGCGAGTGTGTGGAAAAGGTCAACGCCGATCTGGCCAACGACACCTTGCTGGCGGGTAGCCAGGTCAGCCGCTTCCTGATCCTGCACAAGGAGCTGGACGCCGATGACGGCGAACTCACCCGCACCAACAAAGTGCGCCGGGGCTTCATTGCCGACAAGTACGGCGTGCTGGTCGATGCGCTGTACGCAGACCGCACCGAGCAGTACATCGAAACCCAGGTCAAGTTCGAAGATGGTCGCACGGGCAGCGTCAGTGCCACGCTCAAGCTCTCGGACGCCAAAACATTCACCCCGGTGAAAGCCGCTGCCTAAAGACACACCCATGAGCACCAAGAAGATTGGCGACGTCATCCTCGACGTCAAGAACATCAGCCTGCGCTTTGGTGGCGTGAAGGCGCTGACCGACATCTCTTTCAACGTGAAAGAGCACGAGATCCGCTCCATCATTGGCCCCAACGGCGCTGGCAAGAGCTCCATGCTCAACTGCATCAACGGCGTGTACACACCCTCGGAAGGCTCCATCACCTTCCGGGGCCAGACCTTTGCCCACATGAACTCGCGCCAGGTGGCCGAGATGGGCATTGGCCGCACGTTCCAGAACCTGGCGCTGTTCAAGGGCATGAGCGTGATCGACAACATCATGACCGGGCGCAACCTGAAGATCAAAAGCAACCTGCTGATGCAGGCGCTGCGCATCGGCCCGGCCCAGCGCGAAGAAGAAAAGCACCGCGAGTTTGTCGAGCACATCATCGACTTCCTGGAAATCCAGGCCTTCCGCAAAACGCCGGTGGGCCAGCTGCCCTACGGCCTGCAAAAGCGCGTCGACCTGGGCCGCGCCCTGGCCATGGAGCCGCAAGTGCTGCTGCTGGACGAGCCCATGGCCGGCATGAACGTCGAGGAAAAGCAAGACATGTGCCGCTTCATCCTGGACGTGAACGACGAGTTCGGCACCACCATCGTGCTGATCGAGCACGACATGGGCGTGGTGATGGACATCTCTGACCGCGTGGTGGTGCTGGACTACGGCAAAAAAATCGGCGACGGCGCCCCCGAAGAAGTCCGTGACAACGAAGACGTGATCCGCGCCTACCTGGGCACGAGCCACTGAGCCGGGAGAACAAAAAATGGCATTTTTTCTTGAAACCCTGATTGGCGGCCTGATGGCCGGCATGCTGTATTCGCTGGTGGCGCTCGGCTTTGTGCTGATCTACAAAGCCTCTGGCGTGTTCAACTTCGCGCAAGGCGCCATGGTGCTGTTCGCAGCGCTGGCCATGGCCCGTTTTGCCGAATGGATCCCCAAGTGGACGGGCATCGACAGCATGCTGCTGGCCAACCTGCTGGCCTTTGTGATTGCAGGCATCTTCATGTTTGCAGTGGCATGGGTGATTGAGCGCCTGGTACTGCGCCACCTGGTCAACCAGGAAGGCGCCACGCTGCTGATGGCCACGCTGGGCATCACCTACTTCCTGGAAGGCTTGGGCCAGACCATCTTTGGCAGCGATATCTACAAAATTGATATCGGCATGCCCAAAGACCCGATTTTCATGCTCGACTCGGTGTTTCCGGGGGGCGTGCTGGTCAACAAGGAAGACGTGTATGCCGCTGCCATCGCCGCTGCGCTGGTGGTGCTGCTGAGTGTGTTCTTCCAGAAGACCACCACGGGCCGCGCCCTGCGCGCTGTGGCCGATGACCACCAGGCGGCGCAATCTATCGGCATTCCGCTCAACCGCATCTGGGTCATCGTCTGGTGCGTGGCCGGTGTCGTGGCCCTGGTGGCCGGGATGATCTGGGGCAGCAAGCTGGGTGTGCAGTTCTCGCTCACCACCGTGGCGCTGCGCGCCCTGCCAGTGGTGATTCTGGGCGGCCTCACTTCGGTGCCCGGCGCCATCATCGGCGGCCTGATCATCGGCGTGGGCGAGAAGCTCTCCGAGGTGTACCTGGGCCCTTACGTGGGCGGCGGTATCGAGATCTGGTTTGCCTACGTGCTGGCACTGACCTTCCTGCTGTTCCGTCCGCAAGGGCTGTTCGGTGAAAAAATCATTGATCGGGTGTGAAACACACGATCCGCCCGAAGGGTGCTTCGCGCAGCGAAGAATGATTTTTCGGCGAAGGGCACGCAGTGCCCGTAGCCAAAAGATCATGCCCCTGATGGCTAACAAGGAGACATAAAACATGCTTTACCGCGAAAACGGCCAGTTCAAGACGAGCTACCGCGCCGACCAGCAAATCTTCCCGATCACGCAAGACCGGGTGGGCATTGCACTGCTGCTGGCCTTTGCCTTCATTGCCGTGCCGCTGCTGGCCAGCAACTATTTCTACACCGCTGTCCTCATCCCGCTGGTCATCATGTCGCTGGCCGCGCTGGGGGTGAACATTCTGGTGGGCTACTGCGGCCAGATCTCGCTGGGCTCGGGCGCCTTCATGGCCGTGGGCGCTTACGGGGCGTTCAACTTCTTCGTTCGCTTTCCGGGCCTGCCGCTGATTCCGGCACTCATCCTGGGCGGCCTGTGCGCCACGTTCTTCGGCATCTTGTTCGGCCTGCCCAGCCTGCGTGTCAAGGGTCTGTACCTGGCCGTGGCCACGCTGGCCGCGCAGTTCTTCAGCGACTGGATGTTCCTGCGCATCAAGTGGTTCACCAACAACTCCGACTCGGGCTCGGTGTCGGTCAACCACCTGCAAGTGCTGGGCATGCCCATTGAAAGCCCCATGGCCAAGTACCTGTTCTGCCTGTTCCTGCTGGTGGTGATTGCCCTGCTGGCCAAGAACCTGGTGCGCGGCGCCATTGGCCGCGAATGGATGGCCATCCGTGACATGGACGTGGCCGCCAGCGTGATCGGTATCCGCCCCATGTACGCGAAGCTGTCCGCCTTTGCCGTCAGCTCCTTCATCATCGGCATGGCCGGTGCGCTCTGGGCGTTTGTACACCTGGGTTCGTGGGAACCTGCCGCCTTCTCGGTGGACATCTCTTTCAAACTGCTGTTCATGGTGATCATTGGCGGCATGGGCTCGATCATGGGTAGCTTCTTTGGCGCCGCCTTCATCGTGCTGCTGCCCATCGTGCTCAACCAGTTCCTGCCCGCCTTGCTGGGTCTGTTCGGCATCGAGATTTCTACCGCTGGCGTCTCGCACGCCGAGCTGATGATTTTTGGCGGCCTGATCGTCTGGTTCCTCATCGTCGAGCCCCACGGCTTGGCCAAGCTGTGGTCTATGGGCAAGCAAAAGATGCGCCTCTGGCCATTCCCCCATTGAGTTTTCCCCCGTGCTTAGCCACATTCATACCAAGGAGACATCCATGAAGCTTTCCAAAATCGTGCTCGCTGTTGCCGTCGTGGCGGCCAGTGCATCGTCCGTGACCAGCGCCATCGCGCAGGCCAAAGAGCAGTTCTTCCCGCTGCTGTCGTACCGCACCGGCCCCTATGCGCCCAACGGCACCCCTTGGGCCAACGGCAAGCAGGACTACCTGAAGATGATCAATGCGCGCGATGGCGGCATCAATGGCGTCAAGATCACGTTCGAAGAATGCGAAACCGGCTATGCCACCGACCGGGGTGTGGAGTGCTACGAGCGCCTGAAAACCCGTCCTGGCGTGACCCTGTTCGATCCCCAGGCCACCGGCATCACCTTTGCCCTGACCGAAAAAGCCCCTGTGGACAAAATCCCGCTGATGACGCTGGGCTACGGTCTCTCGGTGGCAGCTGACGGCATGGCCTTCAAGTGGAACTTCCCCTACATGGGCAGCTACTGGACGGGTGCCGACATCCTGATCCAGCACATCGGCAAGAACGCTGGCGGCCTGGACAAACTCAAGGGCAAGAAGATTGCGCTGGTCTACCACGACAGCCCGTTTGGCAAAGAGCCCATCCCGCTGCTGCAAGAGCGCGCCAAGATGCACGGCTTTGAGCTGCAAATGCTGCCCGTGACCGCGCCTGGCGTGGAGCAAAAAGCCACCTGGCTGCAAGTGCGCCAGAGCCGTCCTGACTACGTGATGCTGTGGGGCTGGGGTGTGATGAACTCCACCGCCCTGAAAGAAGCGCAAGCCACAGGCTTCCCGCGCGACAAGCTGTACGGCGTGTGGTGGGCCGGTGCCGAGCCCGATGTGCGTGATGTGGGCGAAGGCGCCAAGGGCTACCAGGCCCTGGCCCTGAACGGCTACGGCACCCAGTCCAAGGTCATCCAGGACATCATGAAGCACGTCCACGACAAGGGCCAGGGCACAGGCGCCAAGGATGAAGTGGGCTCGGTGCTGTACACACGCGGCGTGATCATCCAGATGCTGGGTGTGGAAGCCGTGCGCCGCGCGCAAGAGCGCTTTGGTAAAGGCAAGGTCATGACCGGCGAACAAGTGCGCTGGGGCATGGAAAACCTGAACCTCGACCAGAAAAAGCTCGACGCCATGGGTTTTACCGGCCTGATGCGCCCCCTGTCCACCAGCTGCGCCGACCACATGGGCTCGACCTGGGCGCGCGTGCAGACCTGGGACGGCAAGAAGTGGAACATCACTTCTGACTGGTACCAGTCCGATGAGCAAATCCTCAAGCCCCTCATCAAGGCTGGCTCGGACAAGTACCTGGCCGACAAGAAGCTGACACGCCGCGACGCAGCCGACTGCCAGTCCTGATCGACACCCCTGCCCGCCTTGCGGTGGGCAGGCCCTGGCGGCTCCTGGCGAGCCGCCAATTGACAGGCCTGCGGGCCAGCCCTGTCAATTGGCACAGAGAGAGAAACCTTATGGAACAGCAAAACATTGTCCTGAACGTCAACGGCATCGAGGTCATTTACAACCACGTGATCCTGGTGCTCAAGGGGGTCTCGCTACAGGTGCCCGAAGGGGGCATCGTGGCCATCCTGGGCGGCAACGGCGCGGGCAAGACCACCACCTTGCGCGCGATCTCCAACCTGCTGGCGGGCGAACGCGGCGCAGTCACCAAAGGCTCCATTGAGCTGCGTGGCGAGCGCATCGAAAACCTCTCGCCCGCTGACCTGGTCAAGCGCGGCGTGGTGCAGGTCATGGAAGGGCGCCACTGCTTTGCCCACTTGACCATCGAAGAGAACCTGATGACGGGCTCCTACACCCGCACCAGCAAGGGCGAGATTGCGGCCAACCTGGAGAAGGTCTACAACTACTTCCCGCGCCTGAAAACGCGCCGCACCTCGCAGGCGGCCTACACCTCGGGCGGCGAGCAGCAGATGTGCGCCATTGGCCGCGCCATCATGACCAACCCCAGCATGGTGCTGCTGGATGAGCCCTCCATGGGCCTGGCCCCACAAATCGTGGAAGAAGTGTTCAACATCGTCAAAGACCTGAACACCAAAGAAAAAGTGACGTTTCTGCTGGCCGAGCAAAACACCAACATGGCGCTGAAATACGCCGACTATGGCTACATCATGGAATCGGGCCGCGTGGTGATGGACGGCGCTGCCAGCGACCTGGCCAGCAACGAAGACGTGAAAGAGTTTTACCTGGGCGTGGGCGGCGGCGAGCGCAAGAGCTTCAAGGACGTGAAAAGCTACAAACGCCGCAAGCGTTGGCTGGCCTGAAAACTGCCCCCCTGCCACAGCACTTCCCACGCTCACCCACCCTTGCCCGCTCACCATGACCTCTTTTTACGACACCCAGGAAACCCGTGCCCCCGCCGAGCGCGAGGCAGCGCTGCTGGCCGCCTTGCCCGCCCAGATAGCGCACGCGCGCAGCAACGCACCGGCCTTCAGCACCATCCTGGCCGACGTGGACCCGGCCAGCGTCACCAGCCGAGCCGCCCTGGCCCGCTTGCCAGTGACGCGCAAATACGAGCTGCTGGAACGCCAGCAGGCCCTGCGCACAGACAACGTGTTTGGCGGGTTCAGCGCCATCGGCTTTGGCGCCGCCATGCCGCGGGTGTTTTGCAGCCCCGGCCCGATCTATGAACCCGAGAGTGCCCGGCCCGACTACTGGCGCATGGCCCGTGCCATGTACGCCGCAGGCTTTCGCGCGGGAGAGCTGATCCACAACAGCTTCAGCTACCACTTTGTGCCAGCGGGTTCCATGATGGAAAGCGGCGCCCATGCGCTGGGCTGTACTGTGTTCCCCGGCGGCACCGGCCAGACCGAGCAACAGGTGCAGGCCATGGCAGAACTGCGCCCGGCCGGCTACATCGGCACCCCCAGCTTTCTCAAGCTGATTCTGGAAAAAGCCGCTGAACTGCGCCAGCCCCTGCCCAGCGTGACCAAAGCCCTGCTCTCGGGCGAGGCCTTTCCGCCCAGCCTGCGCGACTGGCTGGCCGAGCGCGGCGTGGCGGGCTACCAGTGCTACGCCACCGCCGATCTGGGCCTGATCGCCTACGAAACTGCGGCCCGCGAGGGCCTGGTGCTCGATGAGGGCGTGATCGTCGAGATCGTGCGCCCCGGCACCGGCGACCCCGTACCCGAGGGCGAAGTGGGCGAACTGGTGGTGACCACGCTCAACCCCGACTACCCGCTGATCCGCTTTGGCACGGGCGACCTCTCGGCCATTCTGCCCGGTCAATGCCCTAGCGGGCGCACCAACACCCGCATCAAAGGCTGGATGGGACGGGCCGACCAGACCACTAAGGTGCGCGGCATGTTCATCCACCCGGCCCAGGTGGCCGCCATTGCAGCGCGCTTTCCGCAGGTGCTGCGTGCGCGCCTCGTGGTCACGGGTGAAATGGCCAACGACCAGATGGTGCTGCGCGCCGAAACTGCCGAGTTTGCCGGTGGCCTGGCCGAACGGCTGCAAGACACCATCCGCGAAGTGACCAAACTGCGCGGCGAGGTGGAGCTGGTCGCCCCAGGGTCGCTGCCCAACGACGGCAAAGTGATCGAGGACGCGCGCAGCTACCGCTAAAGCATGGCGCCGGGTGTTTTCGCCAACGCGAAAACACTCACTTATTCATAGCTTGTAGCGCTCTACCCGCGTGGCTTCAGGGCATTTTTTGTACTAAAAATGCGCTGTATCAAAAATACGGATCTGCTCAGTGCTTTCCTCGATGCCAAGGCCGAAACAGGTGTTTATCATCGCGGCTCATATCAAGGAACACCCATGCAACCTATGCTGAAAATCACTCTGGTGGCAGCTGCTGCCGCATTGGCCGCAGGCGCCCAGGCACAAAGCTTTCCTACTGCGGGTAAAAACATCACCTTGGTCGTGCCCTTCACGGCGGGCGGCCCCACCGATCGCGTGGCCCGCGACCTGGCTGAAGCGCTGCGCAAGCCACTGGGCGCCACCGTCGTGGTGGACAACACAGCGGGCGCAGGCAGCTCGATTGGCACCGCCCGCGTGGCGCGCGCCACACCCGATGGCTACACACTGCTGCTCAACCACATTGGCATGTCCACCATGCCGGCGCTCTACCGCAAACTCTCCTTCAACGTCGCCAACGATTTTGAATACCTGGGCATCATCAACGACGTGCCCATGACGCTGATTGGGCGCCCCACCCTGCCCGCCAACAACTACCAGGAGCTGCTGGCCTGGATGGGACAAAACAAGGGCGCGATCAATCTGGGCAACGCCGGGCTGGGATCGGCCTCGCACCTGTGCGGCCTGATGTTCCAAAGCGCTATCAAGACCGATATGACTGCCGTGTCTTACAAGGGCGCAGCACCCGCCATCACCGACCTGATGGGCGGCCAAATCGACCTGTTGTGCGACCAGACCACCAACACCACGCAGCAAATCGAAACCAAAAAGGTCAAGGCCTACGCTGTGACCACCATGCAACGGCTGAGCACGCCATCACTGAAGGCGCTGCCCACGCTGGCCGAGTCGGGGCTCAAAGACTTCCAGGTCACGATCTGGCACGGTCTGTACGCACCCAAAGGCACGCCTGCCGAGGTGGTCAAGAAGATCAACGACGCACTGAAAGTGGCGCTGAAAGACCCCGACTTCATCAAGAAGCAAGAGGGACTGGGCGCCGTGGTGGCCACCGACAAGCGCATCGAACCGGCCGAACACAAAAAGTTTGTGCAGGCAGAAATCGACAAATGGGGTGCCGTCATCAAGGCCGCAGGCACCTACGCTGACTGAGGCGACACCAGCGCTACTCCAGAGCGGGAGCCCTTGCCGCACCACCAGCCTGCCCAGGCTGGCTGGGCCCAGCACGGGCTCCCGCACTTTTTATGTGGCCGGGGAGTTGGCAGCGTGACCCAAGCCCAGGTAAGTGTCGATGATGCGCCGATCGTGCAACAAATCAGCAGCCGGGCCAGACAATGCCACCGCTCCCATCTCCAGCACGTAGGCGCGGTCAGCCACTTGCAGCGCAGCACGGGCGTTTTGCTCGACCAGCAATACCGAGACGCCCAGCTTGCGCAACGATGCCACCACCAACAGCACTTCGCGCACGATCAACGGCGCCAGTCCCAAGGACGGTTCATCCAGCATCAGCAGACGAGGTCTGGCCATCAGGGCGCGCCCGATGGCCAGCATCTGGCGCTCGCCCCCTGACAGGGTGGACGCCATTTGTGTACGGCGCTCGCGCAGGCGCGGAAAGATATCGAACACCTCCTGCATGCGCTGCGCCTGGTCGCGCTGTCCACGCCGCCAAAGCGAGAACCCGCCCAGCAGCAGGTTGTCTTCAACGGACATCTCGCCAAACAGCTCACGCTTTTCAGGCACCAGGGCAACGCCACGGGCCACCATGGCCTCTACACTGGGGCGGGGAATACGCTCGCCGTCCAGTGCGATCGTGCCGCGCGCGGGCAACAAACCCATGGCAGCGCACAGCAGCGTGGTCTTGCCCGCGCCGTTGGGGCCGATAACGGTCACGATCTCGCCTTCATTGACCTCCAGGTGAACGCCATGGACGGCCTCCACCGTTCCATAGGAAACACACAGGTCTTGCAGTTGCAGCAACGTGCTCATACGGTCACCCCGCTGGCCAGATCGTCACCCCCGCCCAGATAGGCGTCCAGCACACGCTGGTTGACCTGCACCTGTGCAGGCGTCCCCTCCGCGATGACGGTGCCAAACTCCAGCACCGTGATGCGATCGGCCAGGTTCATCACAAACTCCATGTCGTGCTCCACCACCAGAATGCCCAGCCCTTCAGCGCGCAACTGCACCAGCAGTTCGGCCAACGCGCGTTTTTCCAGATGGCGCAAACCGGCTGCGGGCTCATCCAGCAGCAACACCGCAGGCTGCGCGGCCAGTGCCCGGGCGATCTCGACGATGCGCTGCTGCCCCAGTGCCAATGAGGCAGCAGGTACATCGGCATGCGCGCCCAGACCGCAGCGCTCAATCTGGCGCCGCGCTTCGGCCAGCAAGGCGGCCTCTTCGCCTCGGTCCAGGCGCAGCATGGAGGCCAGCCAGCCGCGCCGTGCGCGGCGGTGCGCCCCCAGCGCAACGTTTTCCACCACGCTGCGCTGGCCCAGCAAACGCACATGCTGGAATGTACGACCCAGGCCCAGCGCAGCAAAAGCGCGCGATGGCAGGCCGTGCATGGATTGCCCCATCAGCCGTATCTCGCCTTGCGTGGGGTCGTCCACACCCGAAATCATGTTGAAAAACGTGCTCTTACCAGCGCCGTTGGGGCCAATCAGGGCATGTACCTCTGCGGCCTTGACGTCCATAGAGACCGCATTGTTGGCCACCAGCCCTCCAAACCGCTTGGTGACTGCACTGGCTTGCAACAGCACTGTGCCTGGCGCAGGCAACGTGCGCTGCTCCAAAGACACTGCCTGGTGCAATGCAGCAGGAGCGCTGGGACGCAGCAAACGCGCTGTGACACGTTGCAGTGTCGGCCACATGCCATCGGCAAAGCGTTGCAGTACAAAAACCATCAGCAACCCAAACACCACGACCTCAAAATTGCCACTGGTGCCCAGCAGCGAGGGCAGCAGGTCTTGCAATTTTTCCTTGAGCAACGTGATGACCGCCGCTCCCAACACAGCCCCCCAGAGGTGGCCCGCCCCCCCCACTACGGCCATGAACAGGTACTCAATACCGATGTTCAGGTTGAACGGGGTGGGGTTCACAAAACGCTGCAGGTGGGCATACAGCCAGCCAGAGATGGCCGCCATCAAAGCGGCCAGCACAAACAGCTTGATCCGATAACGGGCAGTATCCACGCCCATGGACTCGGCCATGACGCGTCCGCCCTTGAGGGCACGGATAGCGCGGCCCTCGCGCGAATCGAGCAGGTTGTGCAGCAACCACAGCGACACCAGCAGCACTGCCCAGATAACGACACCCAGCGCCCGGGGTGATGCCAACGACCAGCCTGCCACGACCAAAGGTGGAACCCCCGTGATACCCGTCTGCCCCCCCAAGAACTGCATGTTGCCAAACAGGTAATACAGGCTCAGCCCCCAGGCAATCGTGCACAGCGGCAGGTAATGCCCCGACAGCTTGAGCGTCACAGAGCCCAGTGCCCACGCTACGGCAAACGTCAATGCCAGCCCCAACGCCAGGCCCACCCAAGGCAGGCTGCCCATACCAACGATGCCCCCCAATGCCTGGACGGATGCAGGCGCAGTACAGACCCAGGCGGTGGCATAAGCACCCATACCGACAAAGGCCGCCTGGCCAAAAGAGGTCATGCCACCCACACCCGTCAGCATGACCAAACCCGCCGCCACGATCGCATACAGGCCGATATAGCTCATCACGACAATGGTGAAGTCGGGCAATGCCCCCCAGCACAGCGCAAAAATCACCACACACGCCAGCGTCAACTGGGTGGGCGTCAGCAAGCCACGTGCGGGGGCCGGGGCCAGCGGTGCCACAGAAGGAGCGATGGGTTTAACGGGCGTACTCATTCTTCATCCTCCACATGGCGGCTGTTGAGGGAACGCCACCACAGCACCGGAATAATCAGCGTGAACACCAGAACCTCCTTGTATGCGCTGGCCCAGAATGAGGCGAACGCTTCCAGTTGCCCCACCAGCAGCGCACCCGCCAGTGCCAATGGGTAACTGGCCAGTCCACCCACAATCGCAGCGACAAACCCCTTGAGGCCGATCAGAAATCCGGTGTCGTAATACACCGTGGTCAACGGCGCAATCAGCAAGCCTGAAACCCCGCCAATCAGGGCGGCCAAAGCAAAGCTCACATCCCCCGACATATCGGTGGGAATGCCCATCAACCGGGCCCCAACACGGTTGATGGCAGTAGCGCGCAGCGCCTTGCCCACCATGGAGCGCCCAAAAAACAGGAACAGCAGCAGCACCAGCACCAGCGTCACGCCCAGCACGACCAGCGACTGACCGGATACAGGAATATTGCCCAGCTCAAACCGTGCCTCGGAAAAAGGCGGTGTACGCGAGCCTTCGGCGCCAAAGAACAGCAACCCCAACCCCACCAGGATGCCATGCAATGCCACCGAGACAATCAGCAAGATCAGCACCGACGCATCGGCCAGCGGACGAAATGCCAGCCGGTACAGCAACGGCCCCAGTGGAGTAATCAGCACGAGCGTAACCAGGGCCTGGGCTGCCATGGAGACAGGCTTCCAGCCCAACACCAGAACACACGCAAGCGCAGGCAAACCCACACACCAGAACAACGCCGCAGGCCAATTGACCGCTGCGCCACTCTTCCAGCGCCACGCTTCCACCACCAATACGGCAGTTGCCAGCGCCAGCAACAGCCACAGGGTGGCGGGGGCACGCCCCGCCTGTAGCATGGCCATCGTCAATGCACCAAAGGCCACAAACTCACCCTGCGGAATGAAAATCACGCGGGTGACAGAAAACACCAGCACCAACGCCAGCGCCATCAATCCATAAATGGCGCCATTGACGATGCCGTCCTGCCCCAGCAGCAAGGCAATCTGGAAATCCATGTTCGACTTTCTGTGAAGTGCCCGGCGCAGCTAGGCACACCTGCGACCTGGCCAGCAGGCAACGCAGGTGATGCCCTATACGCCAGGCGGGTCAGTCTCAGGGCTGGTATTTCCAGGCGCCGTTTTCGATCTTCACCATCACGCGGGCGCGCTGATCAAGGCCCAGATGGTCATTGGCAGACATACTGAAAATGCCGTGCGCACCCGGAACTTCCTTGAGTTGCTCGAGTGCATCACGCAGGGCGGCACGGAACTCGGGCGTACCGGGCTGTGCTTTCTTCAGGGCCGCAGGAACAGCAGCGGACATCAGTACGCCAGCGTCCCAGCCATGGGCGCCAAAAGTAGAAACACTGCCTTTGCCATAGGCCGCTTCATAAGCGGTCACGTAGGCACTGGCCGATTTGCGCACCGGATGGGTGGCAGGCAACTGCATAGCCACCAGCACCGGGCCTGCGGGCAGGAAAGTGCCCTCCACATCCTTGCCCCCCACACGCAGGAAGTCAGCGTTCGCCACCCCGTGGGTCTGATAGAACTTGCCGGCGTAGCCCCGCTCCTTGAGCGTTTTTTGTGGCAAGGCAGCTGGGGTGCCCGAACCCGCAATCAGCACAGCATCGGGCTTGGCTGAGACCATCTTCAGGGCCTGCCCGGTCACGGAAGTATCGGTGCGGTTGTAGCGCTCATTGGCTACGATTTGCAGATTCTTGAGGGCCGCAGCCTTGCTGAATTCCTGGTACCAGCCTTCGCCATAGGCATCAGAGAAACCAATGAAAGCCACCGTTTTCACGCCCGAAGCAGCCATGTGCTCCACAATGGCCAAAGACATCATGATGTCGTTTTGCGGCGTCTTGAAAACCCATTTTTTCTTGTCATCCATGGGCTCAACAATGCGTGCCGAGGCGGCCATGGAGATCATCGGCGTCTTGGCCTCCGACACCACATCGATCATGGCCAGCGAGTTGGGCGTGGTACTGGAGCCCAGAATCACGTCCACCTTGCTCTCACTGATGAGTTTTCGCGTGTTCCCCACCGCTGCGGTGGTGTCAGAGGCATCGTCCAGTACGATGTAATTGACCTTCTGCCCGGCAATGGTGCGGGGCATCAAGGCAATGGTGTTTTTCTCTGGGATGCCCAGCGAGGCGGCAGGGCCTGTGGCCGACACGGTAACGCCTACTGTGATGTCTGCCAAGGCGGTGCCGCTGGCAGCCAGCAGGGCCGCGGCCAATAGGGCGATGGGGGTCAGGCTTTTTTTCATGGTTTGTCTCCTTGAGGATGGTTTTATAGAAAAGTCAACGCGGCGAAAAAAGCAGCGTGAATGGGTGCTCCCCTGCACCCGCGCACATCGTAGTCAATGTGCAGTGATGTTGCCCCTGTTTTGCACAGGTCTGGACGCTATCTGAAAAAATACCGCGAAAGTCCCTGGTGCCAGCAGCAGGCTATTGCAGACCTGATGATGCATCCGGACTACCAAAGATTAATCTCTCAATCACGGCTGCGTCGGTAGTCAAGGTTTCGCCAGACGAAGGCGCGCTGGGCAGTCCCACGCTAAAGCAGAACAACGAATTTTCTGGCGCAGCCCCCACCCGCAGATGTCTTGCGCTGACGACACAGAATGCCGAACGGAAGCATCGGCACCGTACATGCCCGACTCCGTTCTCAATGCCTGCCAAATAGGCAACGATGGCAGAGATCAAGCCCTATGCATCTACGGCAATACGTTGCTTGCGCCTTTTGACGTCCTTGCCTGCGTCAGAACAGCGCTACTACATTACCTTGGACAGCAGCGCCACTGGCAACCGCCGGTTCTGAGAAATGTTCTGCTAACTTATCAGCACTTGGCTGCATTGTTTCAAACAGCTTCTCAAATCCCGGCGCCGTTCATGCAGGTGGTGGATCAGCGCTCGTCAAAACTGATGGTGAGTTGCTCGCTGGTAGGGCGGGCTTGGCAGCTCAACACAAAGCCTTGGGCGATTTCATCAGCTTCTAGGGTGTAGTTTTTGTCCATCGTGACCGAACCACACAACACCTTGGCACGGCAGGTGCAGCACACACCGGCCTTACACGAGAATGATAGATCCAGACCAGCGTCCAGCCCCACGTCCAGCACCCGCTCGGTGGAAGCCATCGTCATGTGGTGCTCTGTGCCATCCACCACGATCGTCAGTTGCACGGTGCGCGCTGCCGATGCCTTGGGCGCATCAATGCTCACCACTTGGGCACCGGCAGGGGCACCGGCACTAAAGCGCTCGCTGTAAACGCGGTTGGCGGGCACGCCGGCATCTACCAATGCTTTTTCTACCGCATCCATCATCGGCTCAGGGCCACAGATAAACACTTCGTCCATGCTCTTGACGGGCAAGAAGGTGTCAATCAGGGCGCGCACCTTGTCGCCATTGATCAAGCCTTGCAGCAAGTCCACTTCTTGGGCTTGGCTGGACAAAATGTGGATCATGGTGAAGCGGCCAGCGAACCGATCCTTCAGGTCTTGCAACGCTTCGTTGAACATGACGGTTGCCATGTTCCGATTGCCATATACCAGCGTGAACTTGGACTCTGGTTGCTCTTCCAGCGTGGTGGCGGCAATCGACAGAACCGGGGTAATACCCGAACCACCGGCGAAACCCACGCGGTGCAGAGCACGCTGCTTTTTCACCACAAATCGGCCATCGGGAGGCATCACGCTCAGCGCATCACCGGCCTTGACAGCAGTGGTGGCCCAATTGGAAAACAAGCCATTTTCTACCGCACGGATACCCACTTCAATTTCGCCTTGCCGGGTCAGACGGCTGCGAGGACTGCTAATGGAGTAGTTGCGGCGCACGTCTTGGCCGTTGATGGTGGCGCGCAGCGTCAGAAACTGGCCTGGCTCAAAGGCGAAGGCTTCGCGCAGGTTGGCCGGAATGTCAAAAGTGATGGCCACCGCGCCAGCCGCTTCCGGGCTGACGCGCTTGACTTTGAGTTCATGGAAATGGGGGGCAGACATGCTGGCGTTTCCGGTAATGGCGTTGATAACGCCGTCAATACGGCTTAAAGTAATCGAAAGGTTCCTGGCAATCCAGGCATTTGTAGAGCGCCTTGCACGCCGTGGAGCCAAAATGCGAGGATTCGACGGTATGGCTGGAGCCGCAGTGCGGGCAAGGTACCGCCGGTTCTGGCTCAGCGGCACCGCGCACAAAGCGCAGTACGCTCTCACCGGCCTCACGGCCTTTGGCACAGTGTTGGCCAGGGGGCGCGATGCCGTAGGCACGCAACTTTTCTTTGGCAATATCGGTCATCCAGTCGGTAGTCCAAGCCGGGGCCAATTGCGTGACCACCTTGGCCTGCAAGCCAACGGCTTGCAGGGTGGTGTACACATCATCCTCAATCTGGCCCATCGCTGGACAACCGCTGTAGGTGGGGGTGATGACCACCTCCAACCCGTCGGCGCCCTGGCGCACATCGCGCAGAATGCCCAGTTCGCGCAACGAGACCACCGGGATTTCCGGATCGGTCAAGGCTTCCAGGGCAGCCCAGGCTGCCTGTATGGCGTCCGCAGGAGCGACAACGGTATTCATGGTGCTTACCAAGTGGCGTTGGGATGAGCGCGGGCCAGACTTTGCATCTCGGTAAGCAAAAAGCCCAGATGCTCAGAATGCAAACCGTGTTTGCCTTGGGTGATATAGCCTTCGAACTGGGGGCGCACCAGGGTGGCCTCAGCCAGTGCGTCGTCCACCAACGCATCCCACTGTGCGCGCAGGCTGGCCACGCTCACGCCCACACCGGCGGCCACGGCAGCGCTTTCAATGTTGCTGTCCGTCCAGAACTCTTCGGTGTAAGGCATCAGGTGGTTCAGCGACGCTTGCACGCGGGCGTGTGACTCATCCGTACCATCGCCCAGACGGATCAGCCAGTCGCGCGAGTGACGCAGGTGATAGCGCACCTCTTTGAGCGATTTGGCAGCAATAGCAGCCAGTTGCTCATCTTTGGACTGCTGCAAGGCCTCCCAGACCAGCACCATCAAAGCGCTGTAGAGGAAGTTGCGCACGATGGTGGTGCCATAGTCCATATCAGACTTGGCATAACCCACCAAGGCGCTGCGGTGCGGCAGTTCCAGCAAGGTGTAGTTGCGAAAATCGGGGACATCGCGGAAGTAGGCCAGCTTGTCTTCGGTGGCATCGCCACCCAAGGCCACAGCGGCTTGCTGGTACAGCAGACGAGCCTGACCAATCAAATCAAGGCTGACGTTGGCCAGCGCAATGTCTTCTTCGATCACGGGGCCGTGGCCACACCATTCGGCGTTGCGCTGGCCCAGCACCACGGCATTGTCTGCCAGGTGCAACAGGTAGTTGGCGGTTGCGCTCATGATTACATGTGCCCCACTTCTTCGGGAATTTCGTAGAAGGTGGGGTGGCGGTAGATTTTGTCTGCCGCTGGATCGAACAACTCACCCTTGTCATCAGGATTGCTGGCGGTGATTTGCGCCGAAGGAATCACCCAGATGCTCACGCCTTCCTGGCGACGGGTGTACACGTCGCGAGCCATTTGCAGCGCGTGCTGCGCATCCGAGGCGTGCAGGCTACCGCAGTGCTTGTGATCCAAGCCTTGCTTGCTGCGAACAAAAACTTCCCACAGGGGCCAATCTTTCAGTGCAGGGGTGCTCATGCTGCTTCCTTCATTGCGCGTTGTTGCTGTTTACGGGCGTGGGCCTGGGCTGCATCACGCACCCATTGGCCGTCGTTGTGCGCTTTCACGCGGGTCGAGAGACGCTCTTTGTTGCACGGGCCGTGTCCGTTCACCGTGGTCCAAAACTCATCCCAATCGATCTGGCCGTGGTCGTAATGACCACGTTCTTCGTTCCACTTCAGGTCGGGGTCAGGCAACGTGATGCCCAACACCTTGGCCTGCGGCACGGTGGCATCAATGAACTTCTGGCGCAGGTCGTCGTTGGAGACGCGCTTGATGCCCCAGCGCATCCCTTGGGCGCTGTGCGGACTGTCGGTATCGGGTGGACCAAACATGGCCAGGCACTTCCACCACCAGCGGTTGACGGCGTCTTGCACCATCGCTTTTTGCTCGTCCGTTCCACGCATCATCACCAGCAGGGCTTCATAGCCTTGGCGCTGGTGAAAAGACTCTTCCTTGCAAACGCGGATCATGGCGCGGGCATAAGGGCCGTAAGAGCAGCGGCACAGTGGCACCTGGTTCATGATGGCAGCGCCATCAACCAGCCAACCGATCACGCCGATGTCGGCCCAGTTGAGCGTGGGGTAGTTGAAGATGGAGCTGTACTTGGCTTTGCCGCTGTGTAAGGCTTCAAGCATCTGGTCACGGCTGGTACCCAACGTTTCGGCAGCGCTGTACAGATACAGGCCATGGCCGCCTTCATCTTGCACCTTGGCAATCAGAATGGCTTTGCGCTTCAAGCTGGGGGCGCGGCTGATCCAGTTGCCTTCGGGCAGCATGCCCACGATTTCGCTGTGGGCGTGCTGGCTGATCTGGCGCACCAGCGTTTTGCGGTAAGCGTCAGGCATCCAATCTTGTGGCTCAATGCGGCCATCGGCATCGATGCGGGCATCGAACTTCGCCATCAATTCTGGCGGTTCGACAGCCGCCACGGCCTTGATGTGTTTTTGGCCGGCGTCATCCGGCACACTGAACGATTGCGTGTACATGGCGATTACTCCTTGAAGGTTGAGGCCAATACGGTGGAGGGAAAAATCAGAGCAACCAGGCCGGTGTGCGCTTTTCCAAGAAAGCGCTGATGCCATCCTTGGCTTCGCTGGTGGCCCGTTGGCGGGCAATGCGCTGGGCAGTTTCTTCGCTGATGGCAGCATCAATCGGACACCCATCGACAGCGGCAATCAGGTGTTTGGCGGACTGTTGCGCCAGTGGCGCACCGCTCATCAGTAGTCCAACCAGTTGTACGATAGTGGCATCCAGCTGGTCACGCTCGCACACCTCCGTCACCAAACCCATCGCTAGCGCCCGCTGTGCTGAAAAACGCTCGCCACTTTGGAAGTAGCGCAGCGCATGGCGCGGCCCAATGGCACGCAGTACATAGGGACTGATAACCGCCGGAATGATGCCGAACTTGACTTCAGAGGTCGCAAACTGGGCATCCACGCTAGCTACAGCCATGTCGCAAGCCGCAGCCAAACCGGTACCGCCGCCTAAAGCAGCCCCTTGTACGCGGGCTACGGTGGGCTTGGACATGTCCGACAGAGCGCGCAGCATGTGGGCAAACTTGCGCGCATCGGCACGGTTTTCTTCCTCGGTAAAGACCGAGGCCCGCTTCATCCAGTTCAGATCGGCTCCGGCAGAGAAATGCTTGCCACGGCCAGCCAACACCACCACCCGCACCGAAGCATCGGCATCCAGTTCGGCGCAGGCTGCGCCCAAATCGGCAATCAGTTGCTCATCAAAGGCGTTGAACACGTCGGGACGATCCATCCAGATCGTGGCAACACGGTCTTGGCGCTCAATGCTCAGGGTGGAATACATGGTGCAAGGTGCTCACAGTCAGGGGTTTATTGCTGCAACAGATGCCATTTGCTGTCTTTGACTTCCAACATACGGAAGGCGGACAGGTTCAGCCCCATGTGGTCAGTGGCAGACATGTTGAAGGTGCCGCTGGTAGCGACAAAGCCTTTGGTGGCTTCGAGGGCATCGCGCACCTTGGCTTTGTCGGTGCCGTTGGCACGCTTCATGGCATCGACGGTCAGCATCAAAGCGTCGTAGGCATAGCCACCAAAAGTAGACACTTCGGACTTGTAGCGTGTCTTGTAAGCCAGGTCGTAAGCGGCGACCACGGCTTTTTGCGGGTCGTTGGCAGGCAGTTGCTCAGGAATCAACTGGGCTGGCGATGGCAAGCGCACGCCTTCAGCCGCTGAACCAGCCAGTTTCAGGAACTCGTCCGAGGCCACACCATGAGATTGGTACAGCGGCAGCGCCATACCCAACTGCTTGTAGTTTTTGGTGACGATAGCCGGGCCTTGGCCCAAACCAAAGACAAACACGGCTTGCACACCGGCGGTATTTTTGATCTTGGTGAGCTGGGGGCTCATGTCGGTATCTTTGGGGCCATAGGTTTCATTAGCCACCAACGTGATGCCGTATTTGGCAGCCACAGCTTCGGTTTCTTTTTTACCCGACTGGCCAAAACCTGAAGTTTCTGACAGCAACGCCACCTTGGTCAGGTTGCGCTTTTTCATGTCTTCAAACACTTTTTCGGCGGCCATGCGGTCGGTGTGCGGGGTTTTGAAAACCCACTTCTTCACCGGCTCAATCACCACCACGGCACCCGCCAGCGAGATAAAGGGCACTTCAGCTTTGGTAACCAACGGCACCATCGACATGGTGGCGCCCGTGGTGGTGCCGCCAATGATCACATCCACGTTGTCGTTGTCGATCAGGCGCTTGGTGAAGCCGTTGGCCTTGTTCGCGTCGCTACCATCGTCGTAATGCACCAGCTCCAGCTTGCGGCCCAGCACACCGCCCTTGGTGTTGAGGTCTTCCACATACATTTGCAAGGTTTTCAGCTCGGGATCGCCCAGGAAAGCGGCTGGGCCCGTCACTGACAGCACGGCACCGATCTTGATCGGATCGGCTGCCATCGCAACCACAGCGCCCAGTGCCAAAGCGGTACCGACGGCAATTTGCTTGAGTTGAAATTTCATTGTTTTGTCTCCTGATGAATAGGTTCTGTGGGTGTTTCAGACGCGTTCGATCACCATGGCAATGCCTTGGCCCACGCCAATACACATGGTGCACAGCGCGTAGCGACCGCCCCGGCGGGCCAATTCATAGCTGGCGGTAGTCACCAGACGGGCACCGCTCATGCCCAGCGGATGGCCTATGGCAATCGCACCCCCGTTGGGGTTGACATGGGCCGCGTCGTCGGGCAGACCCAAATCACGCAAAACCGCCAGACCCTGGGCCGCAAAGGCTTCGTTGAGCTCGATCACGTCCATCTGTGCCAGCGTCAGGCCCGTTTGCGCCAACACCTTGCGCACAGCCGGAGCCGGGCCAAAACCCATGATGCGCGGGGCCAAACCAGCAGTGGCCATACCGACGATGCGCGCACGCGGGATCAGGTCATAACGCTTGGCGGCCTCTTCAGAAGCCAGCAGCAAGGCGCAAGCACCATCGTTGACCCCCGAGGCATTGCCTGCCGTAACGCTCAAATCGGGGCCATTAACGCCCTTGAGCTTGGCCAGCATTTCCAGCGTGGTTTCAGGGCGTGGATGCTCATCGGTGGCGACGATGATCGGATCGCCCTTTTTGCGCGGGATGGTCACAGGCACCAGCTCGTCGGCAAAACGGCCAGCGGCATGGGCAGCCGCCCAGCGCTGTTGTGAGCGCAGTGCAAACGCATCTTGGTCAGCGCGACCGATCTGGAACTCTTCGGCCACGTTGTCTGCCGTTTGCGGCATGGAGTGGGTGTCGTAGAGCTTCTTCATCAACGGGTTGACGAAGCGCCAGCCGATGGTGGTGTCATACACCGCATTGGTACGGCTAAAGGCACTGTCGGCCTTGGGCATGACAAATGGAGCGCGGCTCATACTTTCCACGCCACCCGCCAGCATCAGACTGGCTTCTCCGGTCTTGATGGAGCGCGCTGCCAGGCCAATCGCATCCATGCCCGAACCACACAGGCGGTTGACAGTAGTGCCAGGCACTTGTACCGGCAAGCCAGCCAACAAACCGGACATGCGCGCCACGTTGCGGTTGTCTTCACCCGCTTGGTTGGCGCAGCCGTAAATGATGTCTTCCACCGCCGCCCAGTCCACCTGGGGGTTGCGCTCCATCAGTGCCTTGAGTGGCACGGCCCCCAGGTCATCTGCACGCACCGAGGACAAAGCACCGCCGTAGCGACCAACAGGGGTGCGAACAGCGTCGCAAATATAGGCTTGTGTCATGCGAATCTCGGGTTAGTTTTGCTTGGGGCGATCATCGAAAATGCGGCGCGCCTTGCCAGTCAAAGTGCGTGGCAGGGTATGGGCCTCAAAGACGGTGACTTTGGTGGAAATACCTACAATGGTCTTGATGTGGTGTTGCAACTCTTTGGTCAGCTGTTGCACTTCAGCCTGGCTGAGCTGACCGCTCAGGTTCTGCTGCAATTCGCAGCGGATTTCCACGTTGTCGAGGTGACCGTCGCGGCTGAGATGGATCTGGTAGTTACCCGACAGGCGCTTGTCACGCAGAATTTGCTCTTCTACTTGGGTCGGAAAAACGTTCACACCACGCACAATGAGCATGTCGTCCGAGCGGCCAGTGATCTTGCCCATGCGGCGGAACGAGCGCGATGTGGGTGGCAACAGGCGGGTCAGGTCACGGGTGCGATAACGAATGACCGGGAAAGCTTCTTTGGTCAACGAGGTGAACACCAGTTCGCCCAACTCGCCATCGGGCAGCACTTCGCCGGTGTCGGGGTTGATGATTTCGGGGTAGAAGTGGTCTTCCCAAATCACTGGCCCATCTTTGGTTTCGATGCACTCGCAGGCCACGCCAGGGCCCATGACTTCAGTCAGGCCGTAGATGTCGATGGCATCAATGCCCAATTTCTTCTCAATCTCAGCGCGCATGCCTTCGCCCCAAGGCTCGGCACCAAAAATACCGACTTTGAGTGAAATCTCGTCTGGCGTGATGCCTTGGCGCTCGAACTCTTCGGCAATCACCAGTGAATACGACGGCGTGACCATGATGGCATCGGGTTTGAAGTCCATGATTTGCTGGACTTGCTTTTCTGTCTGGCCACCCGACATCGGCACTGCTGTGCAACCCAGGCGCTCAATGCCAAAGTGCGCGCCCAAACCACCGGTAAACATTCCGTAACCGTAAGAGTTCTGCACCATGTCACCAGGTCGCACACCGGCAGCGCGGAGTGAACGGGCCACCAAATCTGCCCAGTTGTCGGCGTCTTGTTTGGTGTAGCCCACCACAATCGATTTGCCCGTGGTACCGCTGGAAGCATGCAGACGCACCACGTTCTGGCGCGGCACAGCAAACAGACCAAAAGGGTAGTTGTCGCGCAAATCCAGCTTGGTCATGAAGGGGAACTTGGCCAGATCAGCCAACGCCTTCAGATCGTCGGGATGCACGCCTTTGGCAATGCACTTCTCACGATAGGGGGCCACGTTGTCGTAGGTGTGGCGCACCGACCATTTCAGGCGTTCGAGTTGCAGTGCGGCAATTTCATCGCGGCTGGCAGTCTCGATGGGTTCCAAATCGCCCGGAGCGGGTTGCTTGACGGTCATAGATTGGTCTCCTTCATCCAGGATTTTTATGAAAGGGGAAAAGCAGGACGGCGCTGGCGCTCAGGCCTGCATAGCAAAACTGGCTGTTACTTCACCCTTGATGCGATAGCTCTTGCCCCGAAACAGCGCTACGGTCTTGCCACCGACCACGCTCACCGTGACGTCATAAACCCCGGTGCGACCGGCTGCCGAACGCTCGACGGCCACAGCTTCGAGCACATCACCCTCACGCCCCGGCGCGAGAAAGTCGATATGGCAGGCCGAAGCTACGGTGCTCAGGTTGTAGCTGTTGCATGCGTAAGCAAAGGCGGTATCAGCCAGCGAAAAAATCATGCCGCCGTGGCAAGTTTGGTGACCATTGACCATGTCAGGACGGACCACCATGCGCAACGTGGCATGACCCGGCGCCACCGAAAGACGCTCCATGCCCAGAGCGTGGGCAGCACGGTCGCGCTGCCACATGGCATCGCTGGCGGCATCGGCCAGCGCTTGCGGGCTGAGGCTAGAGGTATCGACTTCAGACATGGGAAATACTTCCAGTATCAACAGCAGGTTGGATCAGCGGCGGGACGGTGCATTGGGCGCAGAGCGGACTCATGCACCCGTAAAGCGCGGAGGGCGCTTTTCCAGGAAGGCAGATACACCTTCCACGTAATCGCTGCTGCGGCCCAGTTCACGCATGTACAGGCCCTCCAGCGTGAGCTGTTGTTCCAGCGTATTGGTGCGCCCGGCCTGCATGGCTTGGCGGGTACGCACCAGCGCCTTGGTGGGCATGGTGGCCAGTTGCTCGGCCAGTTGTTGCACGGCATCTGCAAAGACATCCTCGGCCACAGCGTCCCAAATCAGGCCCCATTCGGCAGCTTTGGCGGCAGGCAGCTTGTTGCCTGTCATCGCCAGGCCCAAAGCACGGGCCTGACCCAGGCGCTGCGGCACCAGCCAAGAGCAGGCGGTATCGGGGATCAGACCAATCTTGGCAAACGGCAGCATGAAAGAGGCTGCTTGGCTGGCAACCACCATGTCGCAGGCCAGCGCTAAGCTGGCACCTGCGCCAGCAGCGACACCATTGACGGCGGCTACGGTGGGCACGCGCAGATTGACCAGGCGCATCACCAGTGGCTTGTAGTGGCGCTCCACCACATCGCCCAGATCGGGCGGGGTCTCGCCAGGCACAAAGCGGACTTCGGCATCGGCCAAATCTTGGCCAGCACAAAAGCCCCGGCCAGC
>NZ_JAQUAL010000120.1:0-9998 GCF_028687295.1 Simplicispira sp. | reverse complement strand
GTCAAGCACAATGCGCTGCCCATCGCTACATTCGACCCATGCAAAACGAACCGCGCAAACTTTCCATGTTCCAGGTGCTGGCTTGCGGCGCCGCCATCGTCACGTTGTCCATGGGCATTCGCCACGGTTTTGGCCTGTGGCTGCAACCGATCACCCAGGAGATGGGCTGGACGCGCCAGTCGTTCGCGCTGGCCATGGCGATTCAAAACCTGTCATGGGGCGTGATCGGTGTTTTTGCCGGCATGGCCGCCGACCGTTTTGGCGCGTTCCGGGTGCTGGTGGTGTGCGCGGTGCTGTACGGGCTGGGGCTGGCGGGCATGGCCTGGTCGCCCACGCCCACGCTGTTTGCCCTGACGGCGGGCGTGCTGATTGGCGCAGCCCAGGCGGGCACCACCTATGCCGTGATCTACGGCGTGCTGGGCCGCCAGATTGCCCCGGAAAAACGCTCCTGGGCCATGGGCGTGGCGGCAGCAGCGGGCTCGTTCGGCCAGTTTCTGATGGTGCCGGTGGAGGGCTTTTTGATTGCCACGCTGGGCTGGCAAGAGGCACTGCTGGCACTGGCGCTGATGGTGCTGCTGATCGTGCCGCTGGCGCTGGGCCTGCGTGAGCCCGGCTTCAAGGGCGCAGCGCCGGTGCGGCGCGAGCAGACCATCGCCCAGGCGATTGCCGAGGCGTTCCGCTACCCCAGCTTTTTGCTGCTGACGGCGGGCTACTTCGTCTGCGGTTTTCAGGTGGTGTTCATCGGCGTACACATGCCCAGCTACCTGCGTGACCACGGCCTGTCGCCCCAGGTGGCCAGCTACGCGCTGGCGCTGATCGGGTTGTTCAATGTGTTTGGCACCTACATTGCGGGCACGCTGGGCCAGCGCCTGCCCAAGCGCCATATCCTGTCGTTTATCTATTTCGCGCGGGCGGTGGCCATCAGCCTGTTTTTGTGGGCACCGCTGACGCCGTTGTCGGTGTACGTGTTCTCGGCAGTGATCGGGGCGCTGTGGCTGTCCACGGTGCCGCCCACCAACGCCACCGTGGCGCAGATTTTTGGCGTGCAACACCTCTCGATGCTGGGCGGGTTTGTGTTCTTCAGCCACCAGTTGGGCAGCTTCATGGGGGTGTGGCTGGGCGGCTACCTGTACGACCGCACCGGCAGCTACGACATCGTCTGGTACCTTTCGATAGCGCTGGGCGTGCTGGCCGCCCTGGTCAACCTGCCCATCAAAGAACACCCGATCCAGCGCCACGCTGCACAACCTGCCTCCTGATTGATCTGATTTCTTATGTCTATCGCTATTCCACCCATGTCGCCCACCCGCCGCCAACGCATACGCAAACGCTGGCTGGCGCGCTTGGCTGGCGCTGCGGCTGTGCTGGCGCTGCTGGCGGTGTTTGCGCTCTACACACAGCCAGAATTCATGGTGATGCTGGCCGATCAGGTGTGGGCCTGTTTTTAGGCATTAAACAGGGCTTTAACGCACGCCCACAGGGCGCAAACAGCTACCAAAATCATAGTGAAAAACAATCCACCCATCGCCTGTACAGCGCCACCCTCGGACTGGGTGCAGCGCTGGTCGCACCTGGTGCCTGCGGGCGCGGTCGTGCTGGACGTGGCCTGTGGCCAGGGGCGGCACCTGCGCTGGTTCCGGGCGCTGGGCCACCCGGTCACGGGCATTGACCGCGACGTGCAGGCCGTGCAATCGGCCAGCGAGGTGGGCGAGGCCATCCTGGCCGACATCGAGGGCGCGCCCTGGCCACTGGCGGGGCGCCAGTTTGGCGCCGTAGTGGTCACCAACTACCTCTGGCGACCACTGCTGCCCACGCTGATCGCCAGCGTGGCCGAAGGCGGCGTACTCCTCTACGAAACCTTTGCCCACGGCAACGCCAGCGTGGGGCGGCCCGCACGGCCTGATTTTTTGCTCCAGCCTGGCGAACTGATCGCCGCCTGCACGGGGCTGCGCGTGGTGGCCTACGAGGACGGCTACCTCCACGCCCCGGAGCGCTTTGTGCAGCGCATTGCCGCCGTGCGCGTGCCAGCGCACGCCGACACGGGCGCACCACCGCGCCACCCATTGGCGCCCCCGCTCTAGTTAGAATGCCCTTTTACCGTTTACCACTACGGACATGACCTCTTCAAGCGCCCTTCTCACCGGCAGCATCGTCGCCCTCGTCACCCCCATGCACGAGGACGGTAGCGTGGACTACCCTCAACTTCGCAAACTGATCGACTGGCACATCGCCGAGGGCACCGACTGCATCGGCGTGGTGGGCACCACGGGCGAGTCGCCCACGGTGAACGTCGAAGAACACTGCGAAATCATCCGCGTCGCCGTCGAACAGGCCGCCAAGCGCGTGCCCATCATGGCCGGCTGCGGTGCCAACTCCACGCGCGAAGCCATCGAGCTGGCCCAGTTCGCCAAAAAGGTCGGCGCCGACAGCCAGTTGCAGGTCGTGCCTTACTACAACAAGCCCACGCAAGAAGGCCAGTACCAGCACTTCAAGGCCATTGCCGAGGCCACGGGCGACCTGCCCATCGTGCTCTACAACGTGCCTGGCCGCTCGGTGGCAGACATGCTGCACGACACGGTGCTGCGCCTGGCCCAGGTGCCCGGCATCATCGGCATCAAGGAGGCCACGGGCAACATCGAGCGCGCGCAGTGGCTGATCCGTGACCTGCCGAAAAACTTTGCCGTGTACTCGGGCGATGACCCCACCGCCGTGGCCCTGATGCTGTGCGGTGGCCACGGCAACATCAGCGTCACCGCCAACGTGGCGCCGCGCCTGATGAGCGAGCTGTGCGCTGCTGCCCTGGCCGGTGATGCCCGCCGCGCCATGGAAATCCAGTTCCAGCTCATGCCCGTACACAAGCACCTGTTTGTCGAAGCCAACCCCATTCCCGTGAAGTGGGCCATGGCCCGCATGGGCCTGTGCGGCGGTACCCTGCGCCTGCCCATGACACCCCTTGCCGCCAGTAACGAAGCGGTGGTCGAAGGCGCGCTGCGCGCCAGCGGCCTGCTGTAAACCCCGCCCACGTCACCACCACCGCCAGTATTTCCAAGGATTTCTGCGTGAACCTGCCCCCTACTGCACGACTGGGCCTGCTTGGCCTGACCCTTGCCCTGTCCGCCTGCTCTGCGCTGGAGGGCGACAAGATCGACTACAAGAGCGCCAGCAAAGGCTCGACGCTGGAAGTACCGCCCGACCTGCAACAGCTCTCGCGCGAGACGCGCTACGCCACGCCCGGCGCAGTGGTCTCGGCCAATGCGCTGCAAGCGGGCCAGGCGGTGCAGCCCTCAGGCCCCAGCGCAGCCATCGACAGTCTGGGCGATGTGCGCATCGAACGCGTGGGCAACCAGCGCTGGCTGGTGGTCAACCGCCCCGCTGACAAACTCTGGGAGCCGGTACGTGAGTTCTGGCTGGAAAACGGCTTTACCCTGATGCTGGACCAATCCAACCTGGGCATCATGGAAACCGACTGGGCCGAAAACCGCGCCAAGATCCCGCAAGACATCATCCGCGCCACGCTGGGCAAGGTGCTCGATTCGCTCTACTCCACGGGCGAGCGTGACAAGTTCCGCACCCGTCTGGAGCGCAACGCCAGCGGTGGCACGGAAATCTATGTCAGCCACCGGGGTATGGCCGAGGTCTACAGCAGCAGCGCCAAAGACGCCACCGTCTGGCAAGCCCGGCCCGTAGACCCGGAGCTGGAAACCGAATTTCTGCGCCGCATGATGGTCAAACTGGGTGCCAGCCAGGAGCAAGCCAAAGCCGTGGTGGCTGCATCGGTACAGCGCCCGGCAGCAGCGCGCGTGGCTGCGGTCAACAATGTGCCGGTGGTGCAGTTGGCTGAAGGCTTTGACCGTGCCTGGCGCCGCGTGGGTCTGGCGCTGGATCGCACCGGCTTCACGGTCGAAGACCGCGACCGCAGCCAGGGTGTTTACTTTGTCCGCTACGTGGCCCCAGGCACAGACAAAAAAGAACCGGGATTTTTCAGCAAGCTGTTCAGTGGTGCGCCAGCGGCAACACCACCGCTCAAATACCGCATCGTTGTGCGCAGCGAGGGCGAAGCCTCTACTGTCTCGGTGCTCAACGCTTCGGGAACACCGGAAACCTCTGCCAACGCCGAGAACATCGTGCGCGTGCTGGCCGATGACCTGAAGTAAAGCGCAGTACGCGCGTAAAAAAGCCCCGCATCCAAAAGGTGCGGGGCTTTTGCTTTGCAGTCCCGGGGTGCAAACCCCGAGACTCAAGACATTAATTACTTGGCAGCAGAAGCGGCGCCTGCGGCAGCGGCAGCAGCGGCGTCAGCAGCAGCTTTGGCGGCATCGCCAGCAGCAGCAGCGGCATCGCCAGCAGCGTTGGCAGCACCAGCTGCAGCATTGCCAGCAGCTTGAGCGGCATCACCAGCGGCGCTTGCAGCGCCAGCAGCGGCGTCAGCAGCAGCAGCAGCGGCAGGTGCGGCTTCAGCAGCAGGTGCTGGTGCGGGAGCTGGCGCTTCCACGGGAGCGGGTGCGGGAGCAGGAGCGGGTTCTTCTTTTTTGCCGCAGGCAGCCAGGGCAGCGGCAGCGATCAGGGAGGCGATGACAAGGGTCTTGTTCATTTCAGTTTTCCTAGTTGGACAGTCAAAATGGGGGATGCCGCAACGTCAAGCCTCTTTCAGCCCGGCTACGCTTTGGCAGATTGTGCAATTGCTTGCGGCTTACTTAAATCAGCCGGTGATTATATTGTGTATTCGTCAATAGTGAATAACACCAACAAGGGCCGGAGAACGTGAACTGTTGCAATTGGCCGACACCTTTGAAGGCACTGCTTATGCCGCTCAACGCGCCGCGCAGCCACCTTGGTTACAACCCCAAAGTGGTGGCGGCAAAGCCGGGCACGCTTTTATTGCGCAGCCATTCATTCAAGGTTTCACGCAGCAGCACGCGCCGCTCGGGTTCGCTGCCCGCTACGCCCACACAACGCTCAGAATCAAGGCGTTGCAGCACCCAGCCGGGCGACCAGATGGCGCTGGGAATATCCAGCAGATCACCTCCCGGACAACGGCGGCAGGTGAGGATATGGTCCCAGACGCCGCGCCAACGCACAAAGCGCGCGTGCCGTCGCACCATGTCGTCGTAGCTGCACGCCAGCAGCGTCATGCGCCGCCCGGTGCGCGCCCAGGCCTGTAGCGACTCGATCACGGCACGCTCGCCCAACGGCCAATCGTGGAAATTGGCATCGCTGAGGATGATGTCGCTCCAACCCTCGCGGGCTGCGGTGGCCAAAGCGTCACGCACAGCCTGCTGGAACACCTCACGGCCACTGAAGCGCCCCTGCAACAGCGCAGGGTCAGGCGCATCCTGTGGCGCATCCATAGTCACTGCCCTGCACCAGGGGGCTGTGCGTGCAGCCAGCCCGCGTCGCACCACGACGAGAGCAGCTCCAGCGCATCGTCGCTGGCCCGGGCCAGGTCGCGCGGCCCCAGCGCACGCTGGTCGGCCAGCTGGCGCATCAGGGTGGCATCGCGCCCGGCGGCGCGGTAGCTCTCGCCGTTGATGAAGACATGGTCAGCGTCGTACATCATGCGCGTGCGCCGGTCCAGCACCACCTGCTCCAGCAGCACGCCCTCGGGGCCAGGCTCAAACCAGACGTTGGACTTGGGTTCGGTCAGGTATTCGCCCAAAGCCCGCTCCAGGGCGCGGGGCTGCGCCAGAGCACGTTGCAACGCATCGCGGGCAAATTCCTGCAAAGTGGCGGGAATTTCTGCGGGCTGCGCCACGGCGGGCTGCTTGGCATCGCGGTACAGCAGTGCAGCCGTGGCGCCGTCGTCTTCGTCGGCCAGACGCACCAGCAGTTCTTGCGCCAGATCCGTGCGCTCGGGCACGCGAAAACCTAACGAGTAGGTCATGCACTCGCCCTGTGCAATGCCATCGTGCGCCCAGCGTGGGGGCAGGTAAAGCATGTCGCCGGGTTCCAGCACGTATTCTTCTTCGGGCTCGAAGTGCGACAAGATTTTCATCGGCACATCGTCGCGCAATGACAGGTCTTTTTGCCTGCCGATGCGCCAGCGCCGCTGGCCGTGGGCTTGCAGCAAAAACACGTCGTAGCTGTCAAAGTGCGGGCCCACGCCGCCGCCATCGCTGGCGTAGCTGATCATCACATCGTCCAGCCGCGCATCGGGCACAAAGCGGAACTGCTGCATCAGCGCATGCACGCTGTCGTTGTGCAGATCCACGCCCTGCACCAGCAGCGTCCAGTCGGGCCGTTGCAGCGGCGGCAAGGTCCGGCGCGCGAAGGGGCCGTGCTGCAACTTCCAGACATCGTCCGTCTGCTGCACCAGACGAGACTCCACGCCCTCCTGGCCAGCCAGCGCAAACAAATCGGCGCGGGGCAGCAAGGCCTTGAAACCGGGAATGGCCTGGCGCACCAGCAGTGGTTTTTTCTGCCAATACTGGCGCATGAACTGGGCCGGGGTAAGTCCGCCCAACAGGGCGAGGGGTTGCTTGGTATCCATGTTTCAATCCACGCCCATCAAGGGGCGAAATAGGAAGAGCTTACGCCCCCAAATGAATTCTATTTTCCTGAAGGGGAAGCTTCAGAGCTGAATTTGCCTTCGGTCAAACTGCGACAATTCTCCTATGGAAATCACAGAACAATGCGTGGTCGCACTGACCTGGACGCTCACCGACACTTTGGGCGAGGAACTGGACATACTCGATGAGCCAGTGGAATTTTTGGTAGGCGGCACTGACCTGCTGGGCCGCATCGAGGAGGCCTTGCAGGGCCACACCGAGGGCGCAACGCTGTCATTGCACATAGAACCCGAAGAAGCCTTTGGTGACTACAACGACCAATTGATTTTTCTGGAGCCCCGGACGCTGTTTCCGGCGGAACTGGAAGAAGGCATGGTGCTGGAGGGCAACGCACTGCCTGCTGGCAGCAACCCCGACGCGCCGCGCGACGTGCTCTACATGGTGTCAGAAATTTACCCCGAGCATGTAGTGCTGGATGGCAACCACCCGCTGGCAGGCATCGCCATCCGGCTGCACCTGAAGGTGTGCGGCGTGCGCGAAGCCACTGAAGCGGAAATTGGTCAGGGCAGTGCAGGCACGGGCTTCTTCCGCATTCAGCCCCAGGCCCCCGGCAACGACTTGCTGCACTGAAAACCGCCGTACCGCGCGCCACCACCAAGTAGCAGCGGCGCGCATGGCAGTGTGCTCAGTAGCGCGAGATTTGGCCGTTGTACACGCGCACACGGTCGCCAGTGCGCAAATCGCCCACCGAGCCCACGTCGTAGGCGCGGTAACCGCCCCGGTCAAACTGTATGGTCAGGCGATAACCCTGGTCGGCACCAGTGCCACCGCTGCTGCCCTCAATGGCGTTGCCAGCCACTGCACCGCCAATCACACCCACGGCGGTGGCTGCGGCCCTGCCGCTGCCCCGTCCCACCTGATTACCCAGCACGCCACCCACCACCGCACCGATCACCGCACCGGCGCCGCTGGTCTGTGCGCGCTGGCGGCCCGGCAGCACCTCAATCTGGTGAACGCGGCCATATTCGGTGCCCACAGCCGCAGATGCAGGGTATGGCGTAGCGGTGGCCGGATACCCCGTGGGCACATGGCGCTGGGGCGCACATGCTGTCAGTGCCCCCAGTAAAACCACCGACCCCACCAATACAGCACTGCGAACCATTTTGCGCATGAAAACTCCTTGAATCGTTGCAGAAAAGCCAGCCGTGGCTGACCACAGGCAGGCATTGGAACACGCACGCACCGAGCGGTACAGCCGGGCAAAAACAGCGCGCTGGGTCAGCCGCAGGCGCACCGCCCTGTAGGCGGATACCGGTGCGGCACCGCCCCCGGCCCGGCCATGTCAGACCTTGCCCGTAGAGCCGTAGCCCCCCTCGCCGCGCACCGTGGGGGGGAACTCATCCACCACCTGAAACTGCGCCTGCACCACCGGCACGATGACCAGTTGGGCCAGCCGCTCCATGGGCTCTATCGTAAAAGCCTGGGGGCTGCGGTTCCAGGCGCTGACCATGAGCTGGCCCTGGTAATCGCTGTCGATCAGGCCCACCAGGTTGCCCAGCACAATCCCGTGTTTGTGGCCCAGACCCGAGCGCGGCAAGATGAGCGCGGCATAACCGGGATCGCGCAGGTAGATGGCAATACCCGTAGGCACCAGTTGCCAGGCATTGGGCTCCAGGGTCAGGGGGGCATCCAGGCAGGCGCGCAAATCCAGCCCGGCACTGCCGGGCGTGGCGTAGGCGGGCAACTGCTGCGCCATGCGGGGGTCGAGAATTTTGACGTCGATTTTCATAAAACTACAGGTGCTTGTCGTTGCCGCGCTGGCGCGCCAGTTCACGCAGACGCTGCTGCAAGGCCGCAAGGCGCTCAGCCCCAGCGCGGGAGGGGCCAGACTGTAACCGCGCTACACCGCTCTGCGCCCGGCGCAGCAGGCCCCACAGCATCGCTGTGCCCAACAGCGCAGCCCACGAACCCCAGCCCGCCCACCACAGCGCCAGCGCCTGCAAAACCATCAGCCAGACCAGCACGACTGCGATGCGGCGCAGCACCCGCACGGCCTGGGTCGCCTCCACCGGCCCCTCTGGCCCTTGCGGCACGGCTGCGCCTGCATCGCGGCCCCCTTCAGCGTCCCTGGCACTGCGCCGGGCCGCAGTGGCCGATGCACCAGCCCCCTCACCACCAGGCCGATCCACCTGCACAGCAGCGGCACGACGGGCCGGGGCCGCCGCCAGATCAACCATGGTGTGCGCGGGCTTGGCCGCCTGGCTGGCTGCCGAGGCAGCCGCCTGCTGTGCGGTCAACTGCTCCACGTAACGCGCAAAGTCGCCATCTGCGGGGGTATCCCAATCCGACGAAGGGTGTGCGCGCATAGCAGTCTCCCGAAAATTGATGCTCAATCGCTGCGCTGCGCCAGCCGTGCGGCAATGTCAGCCACCAACTGCTGGGCCAGTTCGCGCTTGGAAGCGCGCGGCAGTTCGCGGTGGCCGTGGGCATCCACCAGCAGCAGGGCATTGTCGTCCTGGCCGAAGGTAGCCGGGCCGATGTTGCCCACCAGCAGCGGCACGCCCTTGCGCGCACGCTTGGCGGTGGCGTGCTGCAACAAGTCGTGGCTTTCGGCGGCAAAACCGACGCAAAACAGGTCACCCACCAGCGCGTGCTGCGACTGCGCCACGGTGGCCAGGATGTCCGGGTTCTCAATAAAGTGCAGCACCGGCATCTGGCCCGAGCCATCTTTTTTGATTTTTTGCTCGGCAGCGGCGGCAGGGCGCCAATCGGCCACGGCGGCAGTCGCTATAAAAATACTAGCTGCTTGCGCCCGCTGCATAACGGCTTCCAGCATATTTTGTGCTGATTGCACATCGACGCGATGGACGCCACGCGGCGTGGGCAAATGCACCGGCCCCGCCACCAGCGTGACCTGGGCACCGGCCTCGCGGGCGGCACGGGCAACAGCAAAACCCATCTTGCCGCTGGAATGGTTGGTAATGCCACGCACGGGGTCGATGGCCTCGAACGTGGGGCCTGCGGTAATCAGCAGCTTGTGCCCGGTCAGGCATTGGGGCGTGAAGAAGGCAATCACTTCTTCGAGCAATTCCTCGGGCTCCAGCATGCGGCCGTCACCCGTTTCGCCGCAGGCCTGGTCGCCATGGCCCACGCCCAGCACCACGGCGCCGTCTTGGGCCACCTGGGCCAGGTTGCGCTGCGTGGCCGGGTGCGCCCACATCTCGCGGTTCATGGCCGGGGCCAGCAGCAGCGGCACGCTCTCTTGCGGGCGGGCCAGGCACAGCAGGCTCAGCAGCTCATCGGCGCGGCCCTGGGCCAGGCGGGCGATGAAATCGGCGCTGCACGGGGCGATGAGGATGGCGTCAGCCTCGCGCGAGAGGTTGATGTGCGGCATGTTATTGGCCTCGCGCGCATCCCACTGCGAACCGTAGACGGGCCTGCCCGACAACGCCTGCATGGTCACCGGGGTGATGAACTGCGCCGCCGCCTCGG
>NZ_JAQUAL010000238.1:0-2540 GCF_028687295.1 Simplicispira sp. | reverse complement strand
TTGAGTTCGGGGGTGATGAAGCGCTCGGCGTTTTTCAGGGTCTGGCGGCGGCGGTAGTCGTCGGGTACTTTGCTGGCCTGGCCCTGTGTGACTTCGATGTAAAAGCCATGCACCTTGTTGAATTGCACGCGCAGGTTGGCGATGCCGGTGCGCGCTTTTTCGCGGGTTTCGAGGTCGAGCAAAAAGGCGTCGCAGTCGGTCTGGATGGCGCGCAGCTCATCGAGCTCGGCATCAAAGCCGGTGGCGATGACGCCGCCATCGCGCACCAGCGCTGCGGGCTCTTCGGTGATGGCGCGTTGCAGCAGAGCGGTGGCGGCGGCAGGTGGCTGCAAATCGGTCAATATTTGTGCCAAATAGGGCTCAAACCCTTGCGTATCGTGCGCTAGTAGCTCTGATTTTTGTAGCGTTTTGCACAGCGCCACCAGCTCGCGCGGGCGCACCTGGCGCAGGGCGATGCGGGCGGTGATGCGCTCCACGTCGGCCACGCCCTTGAGCGCTGCGCGCAGCGCCTGCCACGGCCCGCCACTGCCCTGGCCACGCAGTGCAGCGGTGGCGGCCAGCCGCTGGCGCGCCTCGGTGCGCTCGCGCCGGGGCGTGAGCAGCCAGGTTTTGAGCAGGCGGCTGCCCATACCGGTCATGCAGGTGTCCAGCAGCGACAAGAGCGTGGGCGCATCCTCGCCACGCAGGGTTTTCACCAGCTCCAGGTTGCGCCGGGTGCTGGCAGGCAGGTGGATGAGTTCATCGGCGCGCTGCACCTGCACGCTGTGGATGTGGGTGAGCGGACAGCCTTGCGTGTGCTGGGCGTATTCCAGCAGCGCGGCGGCGGCGGCGTGGGCCTGGGGCAGGTCGTGTGCCTGCCAGGCGTGCAGGCTGGCGGCGCCCAGGTGTTCGAGCAGCTTGCGCTCGCCCAGGGCAGCATCAAACTGCCAGTCGGGCCGGGGGCTCAAGGGGCAGGCCAGGGTGGCGTTGTGGCGCAGGCCCAGCAGCTGCTGCTCAAAGCGTTCGGTGCTGCCAGCGCTGTAGAGCAGCTCGCTGGGCGTGGTGCGCGCCAGCCAGGCGCTCAACTCGTCGGCAGCGCATTCGGCCAGATAGACCACACCCTGGGTCACGCTCATCCAGGCCAGGCCGCAGCGCGCACGCGGGCCTTGGTGGACGGCCAGCAGCAGCGATTCGGTTTTGTCGTGCAGCAGCTCGGCATCGGTCAGGGTGCCGGGCGTGACCACGCGCACCACCTGGCGCTCGACCGGGCCTTTGTTGGCGCCGACCTCGCCCACCTGCTCGGCAATGGCCACCGATTCGCCCAGCTTGATCAGCCGGGCCAGGTACGTCTCCAGTGCATGAAACGGCACGCCCGCCATCACCACCGGCTGGCCCGCCGACTGGCCGCGCTGGGTCAGCGTGATGTCCAGAAGGCGCGCGGCTTTTTCGGCGTCTTGCCAGAACAGCTCGTAAAAATCGCCCATGCGGTAGAGCAGCAGCGTGTCGGGGTACCCCGCCTTCAGGGCCAGGTACTGCTGCATCATGGGAGTGTGGGGGGAGAGCGTGTCAGGCATACGCGGGTCGGCTGAAATGAGGCGTGGACTGTAGCAGTGGGCTTTTTTTGCGGGGGAAATCTCTATTTTTTTGTTACTTCTTGACATACTATGGTTGCATTGCCCGCGTTGCAGCGTCCATTTTTGCAAGAGGTTTCAAAGCCATCGTGACTCCGTCTGACCTGAATGCAGGCCCTTTCCCCTTCGGTGATCGTGCGTTGTCCGCTGCGGATATGGCACGTCCGGCGTCTGTGTTGAACGGCGATGGACTCAGCGTGCAGGCGCTGCGCGAGGCGTTGGCGCAGACGCAGCACGCGCTGGCTGCCGCGCAGCGCCAGTTGTGTGAGCAGGCGCAGATTTTTCAGGCCATGGAAGGGCTGGCGTGCGCCGGATACTGGTGGCGCCACGCTGGTGCGCAGGCCATGGCAGCGCAGTGTTCGCCAGGCCTGTGCCACATTGCCGGACTGCCCGTGCAGGAGTCGCTGAGTTTTGGGCAGGATGGCTGTGGCATCTTGCCGGAGGACTTGCCCGCTTTTCTGGCTGCGCGTGAGCGTATGGACGGCACCGAACTGGAATGCCGCTGGCGCCGCCCCGATGGCCAGGTGCGCTGGTTGCGCATGCAGGTGCGCAGTTTGGGCGGGGTGGATGGAAACCCCGTGGAGTTGGGCGTGGTGTTGGACGTGACCGACGAGCACCTGGCCACCAGCCAACTGCGCGAGCAGCTGGGTTTTATCCAGCGCATTGCCAGCCGCATTCCGGGGTTCATCTACCAGTACCGCATCCACCCCGATGGCACTGCCAGCCTTCCTTACGTCAGCGATGCGGTGCACGACCTGATGGGCCTGCGCCCTGACATCAAGCATGAGCTGAGTGCATTGCAACAGCAGGTTCACCCCCAAGACATGGACATGTTGCGCAGTGCCATTGATCAATCGGCCTGCGATTTGCACCCCTGGCAGCGCGAATACCGCGTGCTGTCCGACGATGGCAGTGTGCGCTGGCACATGA
>NZ_JAQUAL010000009.1:0-45059 GCF_028687295.1 Simplicispira sp. | reverse complement strand
GGCTACGAGCTGCGCGAGTACCTGCTGGAGAAATGGGGCCGTCAGTGCGCTTACTGCGATGCCACAGACGTGCCGCTGCAAATCGAACACATCCGCCCGAAAGCGCAAGGCGGCAGCAACCGGGCAGCCAACCTGACGCTGGCTTGCCAGTGCTGCAACCAAAAGAAAGCTGCGCGCAGCATTGAAGACTTCCTGGCCAAAGACAAAAAGCGTCTGGCCAAAATCTTGGCCGATGCAAAAAAACCGCTGCGCGATGCCGCTGCGGTGAATGCCACCCGCTGGGCACTGGCCAACGCGCTGCAAGCCACCGGCTTGCCAGTCGAGCTGGCCTCGGGTGGTCAAACCAAATTCAACCGCGCCACTTTGGGCATCCCGAAAACGCACGCCCTTGATGCGGCCTGCGTTGGCACCCTCCAAGCCATTGAAAACTGGCAATGCCCGACGCTGACCCTCAAAGCCACAGGCCGAGGTAGCTACCAGCGCACAAGGCTCAACAAATTCGGCTTTCCGCGTGGCTATCTGATGCGAACCAAACGGGTACACGGTTTTGGCACCGGCGACCTGGTGTGCGCTGAGGTGCCAGCAGGCGTGAAAGCGGGAACCCACACGGGACGGGTAGCCATCCGGGCCAGCGGCTCGTTCAACATCCAAAGCTACCAGGATGGCAAGTCCGTCGTGGTGCAAGGCATCAGCCATAAACATTGCCGCATCATCCAGCGCGCTGATGGCTATGGCTATTTTCTCAACCGGGCCAACAACACAGGAAGTGAACAGGCAAGGCCCAAAGCAAAGAACGCTGTGCGTTCCGCGCTCTGCCTCCCCGGTATCAATGCCGGGGTTTCACGCGCAATCTGATGAATGCCAGCCCGGCCTCCCAAGTTGCGGGCAAATCACGTGCCGTGCGCTGGGCGCTGGGCGTGGGGGTGTCGGTCATGGCAGCCATCGGGCTGGTGCTGCTGTTTTTGCTGACGCTGGCGACCAACAACCGCGCCCTCTACGAACGCAATTACGCCTGGCTGTTCGGTACCAATGTGGTCGTGGCGGTGCTGCTGCTGGCGCTCTTGGTGTGGGTGGCCGTGCGCCTGGTGGCGCGGCTGCGGCGCGGGCGCTTTGGCAGTCGCCTGCTGGTCAAGCTGGCGGCCATTTTTGCGCTGGTAGGGCTGGCGCCGGGGCTGCTGATTTACGTGGTGTCCTACCAGTTTGTGTCCCGCTCCATTGAAAGCTGGTTTGACGTCAAGGTCGAAGGCGCCCTGACGGCTGGTGTCAGCCTGGCCCGCGCCACTCTGGAGACCCAGGCGAGCGAGACAGCAGCGCGCACCCGCAGCGCCAGCGCCCAGCTGGCCCAGGTGCCCGCTGCGGGCGCCGGGCTGGCCCTGGAACGCATCCGCGATCAGCTGGGCGCTACCGATGTGGTGCTCTGGAGCGCCTCGGGCCAGCTGCTGGCCAGCGCCGGGCCATCCAGCTTTCAGCTGCACCCTGAGCGGCCCTCGGCACAGCAATTGCGCCTGGTGCGTGAGCAGCGTGCCATGGCCCAGGTGGAGGGGCTGGACGATCTGCCCGGGCCAGCGGCCACCCAGGATGCACGCGTCAAAGCCATTGCCCTGGTGTCCAGCACCAGCGTCGGCTTGCTGGTGGAGCCGCGCTTTTTGCAAGTCACCGTGCCCTTGCCGCCAGTGCTGGTGGCCAACGCCATCGCCGTGCAAGAGGCCAACCGCGAATACCAAGAGCGCGCCCTGGCCCGCGATGGCTTGCGGCGCATGTACATCGGCACGCTCACGCTGAGCCTGTTTCTGGCCGTGATTGCTGCGGTGCTGTTGGCCATCTTGCTGGGCAACCAGCTGGCACGGCCCCTGCTGGTGCTGGCCGAAGGTGTGCGCGAGGTGGCGCAGGGCAACTTGAGCCCCAAAGCCGTACTGGAGGGCAAGGATGAGCTGGACGGACTGACCCGCTCTTTTGCCCTCATGACCCAGCAACTGGCCGATGCCCGTGAAACCGCACAAGACAGCATGGGCGCGCTGGATGAAGCGCGCGCCCGCCTGCAAACCATCCTCGACAACCTGACGGCAGGCGTCATCGTGCTCGATGCACAGGGCCTGATCCGCTCGTGCAACCCCAGCGCCACACGCATCTTGCGCGCCCCCTTGGCCGTGTGCGTAGGCCGTCCGTTGGCACAGGTGCCGGGGCTGGAGCAGTTTGCGTCAGCGGTGCAGCGCCAGTTCGATGATTTTCTGGCGCACCGTGGTTCGCACGGCCCCGACCATTGGGAGCATGCGTTTGAGTTGCACGCCTCGCCCAGCGGTGCGGCGCACCATGCCACCAGCCTGGTGGCCCGGGGCGCCGAGCTGCCCGACGCCACGCACCTGCTGGTGTTTGACGACATTTCCGACATCGTCTCGGCCCAGCGCGTGCAGGCCTGGGGCGAAGTGGCCCGCCGCCTGGCGCACGAAATCAAAAACCCCCTCACGCCCATACAGCTGTCAGCGGAGCGGCTGGAGATGAAGCTCTCGGGCAAGTTGCCCGCCACCGAGCAGGCGCTGTTGACCAAATCGGTCAAAACCATCGTCCAGCAGGTCGATGCCATGCAGCGCCTGGTCAATGAGTTCCGCGACTACGCCCGCCTGCCCGCCGCCGAGTTGCAGCCGCTGGACTTGAACGCCCTCATCCACGACGTGTTGCACCTGTACGAGTCTGACCGCGCCCGGGTCGCGGTGCGCGCCGAGCTTGACCCGCGCTGCCCGGCCATTGCGGGCGATGCGCAGCAACTGCGCCAGGTGGTACACAACCTGTTGCAAAACGCCCAGGACGCCACCGAGCAGGCCGGTGCAGACGCCGACGGTGTGCTGCCCGCCGTGTGCATCAGCACCCACTGGAGCGAGGCCAGCCGCCGCGTACGCCTGCGTGTGAGTGACAGTGGCAGCGGCTTTCCTGCCCACATCCTGCAACGTGCTTTTGAGCCCTACGTCACCACCAAGGTGCGCGGCACCGGCCTGGGGCTGGCGGTGGTCAAGAAAATTGCCGATGAGCATGGCGCCCGCATTGAGTTGGCCAACCGGCTTGAGGATGGCGTAGTGCGGGGCGCACAAGTGTCGCTATCATTCGCCCCTGAGCACGCAGTGGCGTCGTGACAACACCGCGGACCGCAGTTTCAAGGCACTTCATACATGGCAAACATTTTGGTGGTCGATGACGAGCACGGCATCCGTGACTTGCTGTCGGAAATCCTCAACGATGAGGGGCACAGCGTGGATCTGGCAGAAAACGCCACCCAGGCGCGTGCGGCGCGCAGTGCCGGCGGGTATGACCTGGTGCTGCTCGACATCTGGATGCCTGACACCGATGGCGTGACTTTGCTCAAAGAGTGGTCCAGCAGCGGCTTGCTCACCATGCCCGTCATCATGATGAGCGGGCACGCCACCATCGATACCGCCGTTGAGGCCACCCGCATCGGCGCATTCTCTTTTCTGGAAAAACCCATCACGCTGCAAAAGCTGCTCAAGGCAGTGGAGTCCGGGCTGGCGCGCAGCCAGGCGCGCGCGCAGGTAGCGGCTGTCTCTGTGCCCGCTGTGCCGGCCATGGATGGCGGTAATGGCTCGCTTGGCATGCTCAGCCTGCCAGCGGCCCTGCGGGAAGAGGTAGGCCCCCTGTCCCGCCAGGGCTTTGATCTGGACAGGCCGCTGCGCGAGGCGCGCGATGGCTTCGAGAAAGCCTATTTCGAATTTCACCTGGCCCGCGAAGGTGGCTCCATGACCCGCGTGGCCGAAAAAACCGGGTTGGAGCGCACCCATCTGTACCGCAAGCTGCGCCAGTTGGGCGTGGATCTGGCACGCGGAAAACGCAATTAATCACCACGCTTGGATCAAGTAGCGTTTTTTGTGGGTATAATTCAAGGCTTAGGCCCGGTAGCTCAGTCGGTAGAGCAGAGGATTGAAAATCCTTGTGTCGGCGGTTCGATTCCGTCCCAGGCCACCAGTTAAAAGCCTTGCAGGCATTGAAAACCCCGCTATCTTTTTGGTAGCGGGGTTTTTTGTTGCTCTGCCCGATGTAACGGCGGATGTAAGAGGATTTCGGAAAAGCATCGGGTTTTCTGGTGCGCTGGCGCTGGTGGTGGTGTCGCCGTCCGCTACCCCGTCACCAGTGGTCAGCACGTTGGAGATTGGCTGAAAGTTCAGCCGTGGTGGTGGGGCGCCATGCCGTGTGCATTCGCGGTGAATGCGTGTTGACCATGCAATGGCATTTCGTCACCGCAACGAAACCTGCGCCAGCCTAAAAACTCAGGTCAGCAGATGGCCTCAGTTCTGAAGGCATCCCGCCAAAGGGGGTGCCGTTTCGTTACCCCCCTTTGCTACCGGCTTATTTCCGGTTGCAAGGCACACGGCCAATAGTCGGCTGGTCTTGGGGCGGTCTTTGTGCTCAGTGGCTTTCAGGTGGGCGAAGTTTGTCCACCCAGACTTTCCGCCCACTGCACCGGATACAGCGCCTCCCAAATTTCCTCGCGGCGCGGTTCAGGTGTTAACCGCCTGTTAAGCCCACCTGTTAAGGCTGGGCCTGCAAATGCGGTTTTCGCCGTCAACCGGCGCTAACCACGGCGCTAACCTGCCAGCGCTAACCTGCGCCAGCACCCCCGATTCCGTGCGCACCAGACCGCGCACCGCATCCTTGCACACCGTTCCAGAACTGCGCTTTCCATGGTTACACCGCTTGGAAACACCCAGCTCCAGAACTGCGGTTTCGCTGTTACAGCGGGCGTTACAGCAGGTGTTACAGCTTCCAGCAAAGTGCGCTTTCGCCGTCAACCGGCCTGTCAACCATGCGCTGGCAACCATCCAGCAAATGCCTGATTCCTTGGATACCAGCGTGGATACCGCCGATGGAATGTAGGGTTTTGTTGGGTTCTGCCGCAGCCATCCCAGCAGGGCGTGGTGCAGGGCCAATCCCACAGCCTGCGGGAACCTGACTCCCGCCACTGGCGGATGTTGAGCCACGCGCCCAAAGCAAAAACCCGGCGCTGGGCCGGGTCTGCGAAAACTTCGTACACCCCGCCAGCCTACCGGCGGTGCTGCACTTCACCAGTCCAGCGGTGCGCCGTCATCGAGGCCACTTCGGTCGTGCGGTGCCATCGCCCGCCACGCTTCATCCTTGGGGCGTTGCTGGCGCGTTGCGGGTGCGTTGCCTGAAACGTTCTCGCCGCGTTGCATGGCGTTACGCTTCTTGGTGACGTGGTAGGCCGTCAGCACCTGGTGCGCCACCAGGTCGAGGCCGGGTCGGGCGTTGCCTTCCTTGTCCGACCACACCTTGGGCGTGAGACTGCCCGACAAGGCCACGCTGTCGCCGTCGCCCAGCGCCAGCAGTGCGGTGCAGGGTGCAGTGTCAAAGGCAATCACGTTCACGAACAGGCTTTCACCGTCGCCACCAGCGGCGCGCACCTTGGCCAGGGCGAACGGTTTGCCGGTCTTGCTGGTGCGCTCGGTGGGCTGGCCGTACAGCTTGCCGGATATGAGGGCGTCAATCACGGCACTGCTCCTTCATGTGGGCCAGCACCTCCAGCATGGCCTTGTTACCGGCTGCGGCCACTGCGGCGCAGGCCAGCTCCTTCACGCGGTGGGAAATCTCGCCACGGGCCATCATGGTTTCCAGTATCTCGCCCTGTGTGAACCCTCCAGCGCGGGCCGCCTTGAGGATGCGCCCCAGTGCGTCGGTGGCTTTGGCACGGCCTTGGGGAGTGATTTCGTCGTCTGGCGCATGGGCGTAAGTGCCCATCATCAGCAGGACGCCAGGCATGGAAATGAGGTAGCCCCCTTCTGGGCAGTCGGGGTTGGGGGTGAACAGGGGTTGTTTGTTGGGCATGGTGTTCTTTCAGGTGGTGGATAGCGCGTTCAGGTAGGCGTGGTGCAGGTGCTGGCCGGTGGTGCAGCGGTCGGTGTGGCCGGTGGCGGCCGCCTTGCAGGCGGGGCACTTCCCCCAGTGCGCAAGGTATGCATCGTCTGCCACGCGCCAGGGCTGGTGCAGGTCTGACCAGCTCATGGGCGCAGGCGGGCGCGGTGCTGCCGCTGGCGCAGGTCGTGGCGGTGCTGGTGGCAGTTGCGCGCGCAGGTGCTGGTACAGGTCGGCGCGCAGCTCGGGCGGTGTGTCTGCAATGTCACGCTGCCAGTCCCGGCGGGCCTTGTCGCTGACCCCCGTGCGGTCGCAGTACGCCATAGCCAGCGCCAGCAGTGCAGCGTGGCCGGGGTCGTAGGCGGGCGGTGTCGGTGGTGGCCGGGTCTGGGCCGCAGCCTCGGGCACGGTAGCCTGCGCCAGCGTGGCGGGCTGGCGCTCAACTTCAGGTTTTTGCAGGTTGTGGGCCGGGTCGTTGGCGGCTGTTTCCACTCGCTGGCTACTGGCTACAGTGGCTACAGATTCCAGCGGTTTGGATGGCGTTTCCAGTCCGTGGCTAATGGCTAATGTGGCTAATCCGGCTAATTTGGCTAACGCCTCGGGGCTTTTTGGGCTGTTTGGCTGGTTTTCGTTAGCCAAATTAGCCACGTTAGCCGGATTAGCCATTAGCCAGTGGTTGGATTCGCGTTTTGCAGCGGCGCTGCGGATGGCGCCCAAGTCCAGCTCAAACACCATGGCGCACCTCCCAGCCTGCACCCAGCGGGCGGATATAGCCACGGCCTATCAGCTCCTCCAGCAGCAGCCCGATGCCCTTGGCCTTGAGGTTGCGAATGGTGCGCGGTGTCTTTTGCAGCGCCTGGGCGGTTGTCACCAGTGGCCCATGTTCGCGCATCCACTCCAGCAGCGTGCGCAAACGCTTGTCCGTCTGCTGCTGCTTGCCCGTGCCCATCAGGCGCAGGTGCTCATTCAGATAGAAGTCCATGACCTGAATCGCGCCATCCATCGCCGCTTCGCCCACCTCCAGCGCGCCAGGGTCGTTGAACAGGGTAATCACGCCAGCAATGCGCGCGGCCTGTTCTGCGGCCTTGGATGCGAACGGGCGGGCGTCTGCCAGCTCTTTGCCGTTCGCCTGTTCTGCCTCGATGGCGTTGTAAAACGCAATCCACAGCGCACGGGCGTCAGGGTTGAGGGTCAGGCCACGGGGTTTCAATTCGTAGCCGTCGCCTCCTTCCCACAGCTCGGGGCGGGTGTCCAGTAGCTGCGCCATGCGCTGGGCGTAGGCTTGCACCGCAGGATGGTCTGCCGGGTTCTCGCCAAGGTAGGGGCGGTGTCCTGCCAGCGTGGCGGGTTGGGAAATCAGGCAGCGCGCCAAAAAGCCCTGCCCGTCGGCCAGCGGGTCAGACAGCAACTGCCCCAGCAGCAGCGGCTGCACCATGATGCTCATGGACACGCGCCTGCCCAGCAGCGAAGTGAACCCGGCGCCCCCGCGCATGATGTTCAGCGACTCGCCGCCCCATGCCTTCAGAAAAAATGCCATCGCCGCCATGCGGTTGGAATCCCGCATGGAGTGCCCCCCCAGCACTTCGCCACCCTCGGCACTGAACACGCCCACGCTGCTTTGGCCCTTGAGCAAACGGGCGGCGCCCTCCACCGTGGCGTTGCCCACGGTCAGGGCCTGCAACTTGGGTTCGGGCGGTTCGGGGTCGCCTTTTTGTAGCGTGGCCTTCTCGTTCTGGTAACGCTCCATGGCGTGGAAATGGCGGCGCGATTCCTCCTTGCTGCGGCGCTCTATCTCCAGACAGGCAGCTTCATCCACCCCGCTCTTGCGGTCGCCGCTGGCGCCGGATGTGACGATGAACAGAGACAGCGGCTTGCGCTGGCCGTGGGGCAGCACCACGTCTGCCAGGGGCTGCGCAGCCAGTGAGGCGGCAGCCAGCACACTGCCACCGGCCATGGCATCCGGGGCCTGCACGGTGTCTGCAATGGCCTGGGCAGCATGGCCCAGCACATCGCCCAGCGCAGCGAATGGAAACGGCTTGGGCGCTTCAATGTCGCCGCAGTCCTCGGCCAGTGGAATCAGCTCGGGCCATGCCTGCGGTGCGCGCTCGGGCAGGTCGGACACATAGAGCGGTTCAAAACCAGCGCCAGCGCTTGCCCCGATTGCGCTTGCAGCTATTGCATTGATAGCAGCCACATCCAGCAGCGGGCGCGGTGGGCGCTGCGCCATAAACTCATTCATCGGCGCTTCCAGTTTTGCGTATTCGTCGGGTGTCATGTGAACACCTCCATGATTGTGGTGATGCGGTTTGCCGCCAGCAGGGTGCGGGCCTTGTCGGCGTCGCTGGGAACTGCGCCGTTTGCAATGCGGGCGTATTCCATGACTACCAGTTGCGCCTCGAAGGACAGCATTTGCAGAGCTGCGCGTGGACTCATGGGCGTGGGCTTGTGCTGAACGGCGGGTTGGCCGTCATCCACCCAGCAGCCCAGTGCCTTGCAAGCGTCGATGAACTCGGCGCCCGTGGCCTGCATCTCGTAGGCCAGCACATCGCCACCGGATGCGCCACAGGCCATGCAGACAAATGCACCGCTGTCGGTGTTGATGCGCATGGAGTCAGAACCGCCGTGGAACTCGCAGCGCGTGGTGCGCCACTTACCTTTCCTCTCGCGGAACACCAGGCCAGCGGCTTCGTAGTAGCCCACCGGCTCGGGCAGGTTGCGTCGGTCGAAGGTCATGGTGTGCCCTTACTGGATGTGCTGCGCGCTGGTGTTCACAGTGCGGCGGGCAGGCTTCGGCGCTTCATCTTTGATAGCTGCTTGCGCTTGCTGGGTACGGTTTTCAGCCTTTTTGGGCTGTGGGTTTTGGTGGTGCTGGGCCTGCTGCTCTTGCGCCCACTTGGCTAACTCTCCGGCCTTCACATCGCGGCGCAGGTCGCTGGTGAACGTGACGCCTCGCAGTTCTTGCAGGCCCTGCGAGTCACGAATGAATGCGGGCTCGTCGCCTGCGCCCTCGGCAATGTGCAACTGCACCAGCGTGGTGAGGCTGTGGACGGCGGCCAACAGTCCCATGTTCCGGGTCGGGCAGTGCGTGGCCTCGCCTGCTGCGCGCTGGGATTCACGGTCGTGCAGCAAGTCCACCACCGCATGGATGCCAGCAAGGGCGGCGCTCAGTGTGGTGATATGCGTTCCATCCAGCACAGTTGCACGCTCCAAGCTTTGGCCGTGGTAGGAGGGAATGCACAGCTCTTGCGTGAGTTCTGGGGTGGTCGTGCTCATGCTGCGGCCTCCGTGCGCTCAAACGCGGCCAGGCGGCGCAGTGCGGTCAGGGCTTGGACGCTCTTGCGGGCGGCGGCTGCGTGTTGGTGGCGGGCGGCGTACCAGCGCGCCATGGCGCAGGCGTTGACGGCCTCAAAGTGCAGGGCGACGGTATCGGCGGGGGTGGGGGAAAGTGCGGGCGCAGTGCGGCCCTGGGGGATGGTGTTAGCCATGAATGGCTCCTTCGGAACAGGTTTGAAACCTGCCGCCTCCGCTGTCAAACGAGGGTGGCAGACCGTGCAGGGTTGACAGACCGGCCGAAGGAACCGGCGCACCCTCGCGGGTGCCCCCACACGGCCCGCCAAAAAGGAAAGCCATGTGTGCCATGCGCAGCGCATGGGCGTAAAAAAGCCGCTGTCCAATCTGGGCGCGGCTGCTGCGCCTTCGGTAATCGGGCTGTCAAACCCGTGGTGCTTTTCAGCACCTGGGCGAACTGTAGCACGGCCCCAGCCCGAAGGCGAGGCACACCAGGCGCGCAGCACGGCGGTGTTGAGGGCGTCAACCAGCGCCAGCATGGTGGTGCCGATGGCACAGCCTGGCGTCTTGCTGGCGCTGGCGGTATCCGGTACGATGGCTGTGCCTTGCCCGGCTGTGCCCTGTTCTGCATTTTTTGTGGGACGGGGCATTTTCATTTGTCGGCCCCTTCATCGCACAGGGGCAGGTTCGCAATGCCCAGCTCCAGCAGGTTGACGATGGCAGCGGCAAAGCCACCGGCTGCGCTGTCGGGGTGTTCCAGCTTGACCAGGGCGCGCAAGGCTTCATGCACGGCATAGAAAGCCACTTCCTGATTGGGATGGCGGCGAATCTCGAACAGCGACTGCACAAGGTCTGCGCCCAATGCGTTGCCAGCGCGTTCAGCCTCATCTTGTGCTTCGGTGGTGCCCAGCTCCAGCAGCGCAGCGCCCAAGGCGGCCAGTCCATCGGGGCCAATCGGCAGCGTGACTGCAACGCCAGATTCAACGCATACGGTTATCGCGCCATCGCCCACGAAAATTTCCCCGCAGCCATCGGGATGCTGGTAGAGGGCGGCGCTCATGCTGCCACCCCGCACAATTTTTTGACGGCGGCGGTCGGCCAGCCAAGGCGGCGGCCAATGCGGACAGGGCGCACCGGGCCGGACTCTTTGCAGGCCCACACCCATGCTGTCTGCTCGGCAATGTTGGCGTAGTGGCAAAGCTCTTTTGTGACTAAGAGCGGCTTCGTTACCAGCTCCAGCGGTGGGAATTGCTGGGGGGCGGTGGCAGCGCGTGTATCGGCGCTGCGTTCGGTTTCTGTCATGGTTCACCTTTCTGCCGCCTTGACCGGGTTGTCTTGGCTGGCTGGGGTGAAGTAGAAGAATGGGGTATGCCACCCCGTCAAATGGGGTAGGCCACCCCGTTTGTTTTCATTGGAGAACCGGGTGTGTTCCGGGTAGGTTCCGGGTAGGTCAGGTTGTGCGCTTGCCGTCCTGCACCAGTTGCGAATAAAAACCCGTACGCCTTTGCGTGTCGCGTTCTTTGCGCGCCTTGTCGAGGTATTTGCTCATGTTGGCGCGGTCAACGCCCTCACGGTTTGCCAGCCTCTGCAATGCGCCCCTGCTCGCGCGTTGTGCCTCTTCTTCAAACATGGAAAGCCATCGGGCGCGGCGCTCGGCTGGAGTCTCCTTCTCCGGCTGCGCTGGCGCCGGTTCATCGGGCGTTGGCGCATCGTCCAACGGTAGCTCAACTGGCGTTGGTTCTATCTGTTGCGCTCCAGTTTTGCCAATTTGGTCAAAGTCATAAGCTGACTTGTACCCATGTTCTTGCGCCATCTCAGACAGGAAACGATTGATAGCCTTGCGGCTCACCAATGCACCGGGGAGTTCTGCAAGACTACTGATTTCCGGGACGGTGCCGTCGTCGTTCAAGTAGCCCTCCAAAACAGTGGATTTGGGGCGGCTGGGATTTGTCGTCTGCAAAATCCATTCAACGTAAGCCGACAACAGCTTTACAAGAATTGGTCGCGCTTGGGGTGGCAACTCCTCGCTGGTTGGGTACCGTTTTGAAATCGGCATAACCCCGGCAATCAAACATGCAGCCTCATGCACTCGAAAGCTGGTGGCCCAATTCCATGCCGAAAAATCCATACGCATCCTCCCGAATGCTGCTCCCTCAATAGGTGCCCCAGCAGCCAGTGGGAGGAACTGGTTTTCAGCCCGGTTTCGAGGCGGGCCTAGCTGGGGCGTAAACGGTTCAGGCGTGGGCTGCCATTGCTGGCGCTGGCTGTACATGCATCGGGGTTTTCTGGAACTTCAACCCAGCCTGCCACATGTCATAGGCAGCCTGTTGGGCCAGCCACAAGCGGGCCTCGCCGCCCCGGTCTTTGCCCAGCCATGCCTCCAGGCGAAGCGCCATTTCCGGCGAAATAGCAGCGTGGCCGTTCAGCACACGGGACAAAGTGACGCGGGCCACGCCCAACTGCTCGGCGGCCTGGGTCACGGTCAGGCCCAGTGCGGGCAATACATCCTCGCGCAGCGTCAGGCCGGGGTGTGGTGGGGTGAACATCGTGGTCATGGTTTTGCTTGAATCTGTAGCCACTGTCGCCAGTGGAGGCTACGCGCCCACGGGTCGGGCCTTGTTGTCCGGCTATCGGACTTCAAAAACGATAGCTGTTTGTGCCCGCTGCATAAGGGCTGGAGCTGGTTTTTGCTGGTAAATCAGGCTGTAGCCACTGTAGCCACTGTAGCCACTGTAGCCACTGTAGCCAGTAGCCAGTAGCCAGTAGCCAGTAGCCACGGGGCGGCTACGTCATCACTCGGCCCCTGCGCCACCGACCACCACACGCAGCTTGCCCGGTTCGCTGGCGCTGGTGAACTGCACTCCCGCCTGCTCCAGTATCCATGCCTCGATGCGCTCATGGTGTACGCGCAGCAAGTCAATCGGGCGACGGATGTAGTTCTGTTCCCGCACACCCTGGGGGGCGTGGCCCTGTATCTGGGCGCTGATGCCGCCGGGTATGTCCAACCACTCGCACAGACTGGCAAAACTGCGGCGCAGGTCGTGCAGTGTTAGTTCCAGCCCAGCAGCGTTGCAGGCTTGGCGGTGGGCAATGCTGGGTTCGGTCAGTCGCCCGGATGCGCTGGTGGGGCTGGAGAACACCCACTCATTGCGCCGGGGCAGGCTGGTCAGCAGGTGCGCCACGTAGGGCGTGAGGGGCACGGCACGGCGGCCTTCAGCCTTGTCTTTTATGTCCATCCCGCGCCACTGAAAATTCACGTCCTCCCACTTGAGTTCGGCCAGTTCCTCACGCCTAGCCCCAGTCAGTAGCAGGCATTGCAGGTAGGCGGAAATCACCGGGTTCTGTATCTGGCGCACATGCTGGAACCAAACGGGCAGTTGTTCGCGTTGCAGGTGGCCGCTCTTGGGTTTGGCCTTGCCTGCCACCTCGCGCGCTTTCTTGGCGCTGGCGGCGGTGGGGTCGGCTTTACCTGCCAAGTCGGGTTCAGACGCTGCCCAGCGCATAAACGCTTTCAGCAGGCGCAGTGCCAAGCGCACACGGGCGGGCCGGTCTTTGGCTTCTTTGGCGGCCCATGCCTCAATCACTGGGGCGGTCAGTTCTGACAGGCGCAAGTGCAGCAATGGGGCCAGTGGCCCGGGCACAGTCTTGGCACCGGGCAGGCGCGCGCGCTGTTCGCCTCCGGCCTGCACCATTGCCAAGTGGTCACGGTAGTTGAGTTCGCCCCAGAACGGGCGGCGCTGCTCGATGTAACGCGCCCACGCCTGCCCCATGGTGACGGCATCCGCTGCGGCAGCAGCTTGCTTCTGGGCGTGTGCTGCCAGTGCATCACGCTTCAGGTCGCGCGGGTCTTTGCCCTCATCTATAAGGCGCTGCATCTCTCGGGCCTTGGCTTGGGCGTCCGGGATGCTCCATGCGTCCGGGCCGCCAATGGTCAGGCGGATGGTCGTCCCTTGGTACACGCCCTGGAACACGTAGGCCGGTTTTCCCGCTGGCGTGGCGCGCAGCCCCAGTCCCGGCGCGGTGGCGTCCCATAGGAATGATTGCGCTTTGTCGGCGGGGCACTTGAAGCCAGATACCCTGCCAGCGGTGAAAGCAATCTTCGCCATGGTGGCGCTCCCTGATTTATTACATTCGCCACGATGTAACGGCGGATGTAAGAGGATTTTTTGAATCTGGGCACATTTCAATCAATGAGCGCAGGTCGGAATGTGGCCTAAATTGTTGATTTACATAGGGTGAATCTAGGCGCATCAATGATTGTAAATGTGGAGAAGCAAGGATTGAAAATCCTTGTGTCGGCGGTTCGATTCCGTCCCAGGCCACCAGTTAAAGTCAAAAAACCCGCTGTCCAAAAACAGCGGGTTTTTCTCTTTTTCGACAGACTGGACGCCCGGTACGGGACGGGCTCTGTCCGTCCAGGAACGGTGCGTGCGCACCACGGGTGCTGGTGTTACCACTCTGGTGCGTCGGGCGCGGCGTTGTCGGGGTGGTGCTGCGCTGGCCCTGCGGGGTGGGCGCGATCGGTGTCCATGGCGGCGCGTTTGTGTTTGGCGTGGTAGGCGCTCAGCACCTGGTGGGCCACCATGTCCAGCGCGGGGCGGGTGTTGCCTTGTTTGTCTGTCCAGACGCGCGGTGTCAGGCTGCCGGCCAGGGCCACGCTGTCGCCCTCGGTCAGGGCCAGCAGGGCGTGGCATGGCGCATCGTCAAAGGCGATGACGTTGACAAACAAGCTTTCGCCGTCGCCCGAAGTGGCGCGCACTTTGCATACGGCAAAGGGCCTGCCGCTCTTGTCGGTGCGGGATTCCGGTGTGGCGTACAGCTTGCCTGCGATCAGTCCGTCAATCATGGTGTGCTCCTGGTTGCGGCGGGCAGTGTAGTGGCCGGGCGCTGGCGCGCCCATGCACAACGGCGCCCGCAGGCGCCGTTTTTTCAGTGCTTGAAGCCAAATCGGCCTCTGGCGCGCGCTGAATCAGCGCGAGAAGCTATCAAATCAGTAGCGTCATGCGCCGTGCGCTGCGGCCTTGACCTTCAGGCGCCAGGCGTGCAGCAGGGGCTCGGTGTAGCCGCTGGGCTGTTCTTTGCCCTTGAAGACCAGATCGCACGCGGCCTGGTAGGCCATGCTGGTGGCAAAGTGGCCGGCCATGGGCTGGTAGAGCGGGTCGCTGGCGTTTTGCTTGTCCACTTTGGCGGCCATGCGTTCAAAGGTTTCGCGTACCTGGGCTTCGGTCACCACGCCGTGGTGCAGCCAGTTGGCCATGTGCTGGCTGCTGATGCGCAGCGTGGCACGGTCTTCCATCAGGCCCACGTCGTTGATGTCGGGCACCTTGGAGCAGCCCACGCCCTGGTCTACCCAGCGCACCACGTAGCCCAGGATGCCTTGGGCGTTGTTGTCCAGCTCTTGCTGCTTTTCTGCATCCGACCAGCTCGGGTTGCTGCTGACGGGGATGGTCAGCAGGCCGGTGAGCAGGTCGTCGCGCAGGGCGTCGGCATCGGTTTGTTCCAGGGCCGCCTGGATGTCGGCCACCTTGACCTGGTGGTAGTGCAGCGCGTGCAGCGTGGCACCCGTGGGGCTGGGCACCCAGGCGGTGTTGGCGCCGGCCTTGGGGTGGGCGATTTTTTGCTCCAGCATGGCGGCCATCAGGTCGGGCATGGCCCACATGCCCTTGCCGATTTGCGCCTTGCCACGCAGGCCCATCGACAGGCCCACCAGCACGTTGCTGCGCTCGTAGGCGGTGATCCAGGCGCTGGTCTTCATGTCGCCCTTGCGGATCATGGGGCCAGCCAGCATGGCGGTGTGCATCTCGTCGCCGGTGCGGTCAAGGAAGCCGGTGTTGATGAAGGCCACACGGCTGGCGGCGGCGGCAATGCAGGCCTTGAGGTTGACGCTGGTGCGGCGCTCCTCGTCCATGATGCCCAGCTTGACGGTGCTGTCGGCCAGCCCCAGCAGCTGCTCGACGCGGCCAAACAGCTCGGCGGCAAACGCCACTTCGGCGGGGCCATGCATTTTGGGCTTGACGATATAGACGCTGCCCTTGCGGCTGTTGCGCAGACCGCCCGCACCGTGGCCTTGCAGGTCGTGCAGGGCGATGGTGGTGGTGACCACGGCATCCATGATGCCCTCGGGGATCTCTTTCACCGTGCCATCGGCGGCGGTGTAGAGGATGGCCGGGTTGGTCATCAGGTGGCCCACGTTGCGCACGAACATCAGACTGCGGCCATGCAGGCGCACTTGGCTGCTGCCGTTGGCGGCGGTGTAGAGGCGGTCGGGGTTGAGGCCGCGCGTGAGCTGCTTGCCGCCCTTGTCAAACGACTCGGTCAGCGTGCCTTTCAGGATACCCAGCCAGTTGCGGTAGCCCAGCAGCTTGTCGTCGGCATCGACGGCGGCCACGGAGTCTTCCAGATCAAGGATGGTGGACAGAGCCGCTTCCAGCACGACGTCAGCGACGCCAGCGGCGTCCGACTGGCCAATGGGCGTGGCGCGGTTGATGATGATGTCGATGTGAAGGCCGTTGTGCGCCAGCAGCACCGACGATGGCGCTGCCGCCTCGCCCTGGTAGCCCACGAACTGGGCGGCGTCTTGCAGGCCGGTGGTGCTGCCGTTTTGCAGGGCCACCACGAGCTGGCCGCCTTCGACGCGGTAGCCGCAAGAATCCTGGTGCGAGCCAGCGGCCAGCGGCGCGGCCTGGTCGAGCACGTTGCGGGCAAAGGCGATGACCTTGGCGCCGCGCACGGGGTTGTAGCCGGGGCCTTTGTCGGCGCCATCGGTGTCGGGGATGGCGTCGGTGCCGTACAGCGCGTCGTACAGGCTGCCCCAGCGGGCGTTGGCCGCGTTCAGCGCGTAGCGGGCATTGAGGATGGGCACCACCAGCTGCGGGCCCGCCTGCGTGGCCAGCTCGTCATCGACGTTGGTGGTGGTGGCCTGCACCCCCGTGGGCGCGGGCACCAGGTAGCCGATGGTTTCGAGAAATTGGCGGTAGGCCGCCATGTCGGTGATGGGGCCGGGGTGGGCCTGGTGCCAGGTGTCCAGCTCGGCTTGCAGGCGGTCGCGCTCGGCCAGCAGGGCGATGTTGCGCGGCGCCAGGTCGGCCACGATGGCGTCAAAACCCTGCCAGAACGCGCTGCTCTCGATGCCGGTGCCGGGTAGCACCTCGTCTTCGATGAAACGGTGCAAAACGCTGGCAACTTGCAGGCGGTGAACGGCGGTGCGTGCGGTCATGGGCAATCCTTGAAAACGGTGGATGACAAAACGGTCAACGCCCCGCAGGGCGGCTGGCTGCCACTGTATTCGAATTGTTTGCAGCCATAAATACACCGAAAACATCAAAACCTGTGACTTTTATGCACAAATGCCGCCGCCCCGCAGCGGGTGGTGCGGCACGCGGCGCGGCGACCCGGATGCCGATGGCACGCGCTGCGGTGTAAAAACTATTATTTTGATAGCTGCTCGCGCACTATGGGTGGGCCTTGGAGGCATATTGGGCCTGAAAATGGGTGGGTGCCCGCATGCCGTGGGCAAGGCAGCGCTGGCGTCTCCATAATCGGTGCCCATGGACAAGCTCAAGGCGTTTGAATCTTTTGTGTCGGTGGCCACGCGCGGCAGCCTCACGGCGGCGGCGCGGGCCGAAGGGGTGGCCCCGGCCATCATGGGGCGGCGCCTGGATGCGCTGGAAGAACACCTGGGCGTCAAGCTGCTGGTGCGCACCACGCGGCGCATCAGCCTGACCAACGAGGGCAGCGCGTTTCTGGAAGACTGCCAGCGCCTGCTGGCCGATGTGTCCAACGCCGAGGCCAGCGTGTCTGCCGGGGGCATACAGGCCAGCGGGCATTTGCGCATCACCGCCCCGGCGGGGTTTGGCCGCCGCCATGTGGCGCCGCTGGTGCCACGGTTTCGGGGGCTGCACCCGGACGTGGCCATCTCGCTCAACCTCAGCGACCGCGTGATTGACCTGGCCGGTGAGGGCTTTGACTGCGCCGTGCGCGTGGGCGATTTGCCCGACTCCTCGCTGGTGAGCGTGCGCATTGCCGACAACCGGCGCCTGTGCGTGGCGGCGCCGCAGTATTTGCAGCGCCGGGGCACGCCGCAGCATCCCGGCGACCTGGCCGCGCACGACTGCCTGACGCTGTCCAGCGACGCCTCGCAGACGCGCGGCTGGGCGTTTCGGGTGCCGGTGGTGGGCCAGGATACCCGCGCGGTGGTGCATATCCGCCCCGGTGGCCCGCTTGATTGCTCTGACGGCCAGGTGCTGTACGACTGGTGTCTGGCAGGCCACGGCATTGCCTGGCGCAGCAGCTGGGAGGTCGAAAGCGAGATCGCTGCGGGCCAGCTGGTGGCCGTGCTGGAAGAGTTTGCCGCGCCGCCCAACGGCATTTACGTGGTGTTTCCGCACGCCAAGCACCTGCCGCTGCGCGTGCGGCTGTGGATTGACTACCTCAAGCACCACTACAGCCAGCCCGGTTTCTGGAAAGCGGGCTGAGGCGGTTTCAGGTACGTTGGTGCCACCTGCCCTGCACCACCCCATCGGAAAGATTGCCCCCATGACCCTCGAAGCCGTTCTTGCCAGCCTGCACCTGCTGGCCATTCTGACCCTGGTGGTCTTTCTCTCCAGCCAGGCGGCGCTGTGCCGCATTGAGTGGATGAACGCTGCCGTGGTCGAGCGCCTGGCGCGGCTGGATCTGATCTACGGCATGGCTGCCGTGGCGGTGCTGGGCTCGGGGCTGGCGCGCGTGTTCTGGGGCATCAAGGGCGCGTCGTGGTACGCCACGCAGCCGATGCTGCACATCAAAGTGACGCTGTTCGTGGTGATGGCGCTGCTGTCGATAGCGCCCACGCTGGCGTTCCGGCGCTGGCGGCGCAACCTGCGTGCCAGCGGGGCGCTGCCGGGCGCCGCAGAGGTGGCCCAAGTGCGCCGCCTGGTGATGGTGCAGTCGCACGTGCTGCCGGTGGTGGCGCTGATCGCGGTGTTCTGGGCGCGCGGCTGGTAGCCGGGCGCTGCGGCGCATGCCTGGCCAGGCCCTGGCGCCCGCAGGCCACGGTGCCCGTCCCAAAGCGCCATGGGCGGCCCGTAAAATCGCCGCATGCTTTCTGCCAAACAAGACCTTCTGGCCGCCCTGGCGGCCACACTGGAACAACTCTCCCCCGGTGCGGGCGCCCGCGCCGCGTTTGAATCCCCCAAAGTGGCCGCCCACGGCGACTTTGCCTGCACCGCTGCCATGCAACTGGCCAAGCCGCTCAAGCTCAACCCGCGCGCGCTGGGTGAGCAGCTCAAGGCGGCGCTGGAGGCCACACCGGCCTTCCAGCGTTGGGCGGCGGCCATTGAAATCGCAGGCCCCGGTTTTCTGAACATCCGCCTGAAACCCGCCGCCAAGCAAGAAGTGGTGCGCGAGGTGCTGGCCGCTGGCGAGCGCTTTGGCTACCAGAGCGACCGGGGCCAGAAAGTGCTGGTCGAGTTCGTCTCGGCCAACCCCACCGGGCCGCTGCACGTCGGCCATGGCCGCCAGGCGGCGCTGGGCGATGCCATCTGCAACCTGTTTGCCACCCAGGGCTGGAACGTCCACCGCGAGTTCTATTACAACGACGCGGGCGTGCAAATCGACACCCTGACCAAATCCACCCAGCTGCGCGCCAAGGGCTTCCAGCCCGGCGACGACTGCTGGCCCACCGACAGCGACAACCCGCTGGCCAAAAACTTCTACAACGGCGACTACATCGCCGACATTGCCGAAGCCTTCAAGGCCAAAGCGACGGTGACAGCCGATGACCGCGCATTCACCGCCAACGGCGATGTGGAGGACTACGACAACATCCGCCAGTTTGCCGTGGCCTACCTGCGCAACGAGCAGGACAAAGACTTGCAGGCCTTCAACCTGCATTTCGACGAGTACTACCTCGAATCGAGCCTCTACACCAGCGGCCGCGTGGAGGCCACCGTCAACCGCCTGATTGCCAACGGCAAAACCTATGAGCAAGACGGCGCCCTGTGGCTCAAGTCCACCGACTACGGCGACGACAAAGACCGCGTCATGCGGAAAAAAGACGGCACCTACACCTACTTTGTGCCCGACGTGGCCTACCACATCGCCAAGTGGGAGCGCGGTTTCACCAAGGTGGTGAACATCCAGGGCACCGACCACCACGGCACCATCGCCCGCGTGCGAGCTGGCTTGCAGGCGGCCGATGTTGGCATCCCGCAGGGCTACCCCGACTACGTGCTGCACACCATGGTGCGCGTGGTCAAGGGTGGTGAAGAGGTCAAGATCAGCAAGCGCGCAGGCAGCTACGTCACGCTGCGCGACCTGATCGAGTGGACGAGCAAAGACGCAGTGCGCTTCTTCCTGCTGTCCCGCAAGCCCGACACCGAATACACCTTCGACGTCGATCTGGCCGTGGCGCAGAACAACGACAACCCGGTGTACTACGTGCAGTACGCCCATGCGCGCATCTGCTCGGTGCTGCGGGCCTGGCAAGAGGCGGGCGGTGGCGATGTGGCGGGCCTGAAAGAGGTGGATCTGTCGGCCCTCGAAGGCCCGCAGGCCCAGGCGTTGATGTTGCAATTGGCCAAGTACCCCGAAATGCTCACCGCCGCCACCGAGGGCGAGGCGCCGCACGACGTGACCTTCTACCTGCGCGACCTGGCCGCCAGCTACCACAGCTATTACGACGCCGAGCGCATTCTGGTCGATGACGAAGCCGTCAAGCGCGCCCGTCTGGCGCTGGTCGCCGCCACGGCGCAGGTGCTGCACAATGGCCTGGCGGTGCTGGGCGTGTCGGCCCCCCAAAGAATGTGAGTAGTGACTGGCATATGAAACAACAACAGCAGGGCGGAACCATCATCGGCTTTATCCTGGGCCTGGTGGTGGGCTTGGGCACGGCGCTGGCCGTGGCCGTGTATGTGGCCAAGGTGCCCGTGCCCTTCATGGACAAGGGCACCGTCCGCAGCCCCGGGCAGGACGCGGTTGAAGAGCAAAAGAACAAGGACTGGGACCCCAACTCCCCCCTGTACGGCAAAAACCCGGCGCGCCCGGTGGTGCCCGCCACCCCCGCCGAGCCCGGTGCCGCACCCGATACCGCGCCCGCCGTGCAGGCATCGGCCCCCGTGGCCCCGGCACAGGCCGCTTCGGCAGCGCGCGCTGCGGCCAGCAAGCCCACCGATGCCAAGGCCAGCGCCAAAACCGATCCCAAGGCCGACACCAAGACCGACCCCAAAGCCGATCCGCTGGGTGATCTGGCCAAGGCCAAGTCTGCCGCCGCAGGCAGCGTCGATCCGTTTGACTACTTTGTGCAAGCCGGCGCGTTTCGCACCCAGGCGGACGCCGATGCCCAGCGCGCCAAGCTGGCCATGCTGGGCTGGGAGGCCCGCGTGAGCGAGCGCGAACAAAATGGCCGCACCGTGTTCCGGGTGCGCGTGGGCCCCTTTGCCAAGCGCGATGACGCCGAGCAGCTCAAGGAAAAGCTCAACGACCTTACGGTGGAGTCGGCCCTGGTGCGTGTGCAGCGCTGAACTTTCCCGCCCCCTGTGGCTCAGAACCCGCAAACCCCAAGGAGTGCCTTTTCCATGAAACGCCGTGAGTTTTCTCTGTCTGCTGCCACTGCGGTGGCCGTCTCCAGCCTGTCTTTGCCCGCGCTGGCACAGTCCACTGCCCCCAAAGAGGGCAAGGATTACATCAAGCTGGGCAAGCCCGTGGCGCCCGATGCGCCTGCGGGCAAGGTCGAGGTGATTGAATTTTTCTGGTACAGCTGCGGCCATTGCCATACCTTTGAGCCGGTATTGAACACCTGGCTCAAGACGGTACCGGCCAATGTGGTGGTGCGCCGCGTGCCGGTGGCTTTCAACGCCAGCTTTGTGCCCGCGCAGAAGCTCTATTACGCCCTCGAAGGGCTGGGCAAGATCGAACCCTTGCACGCCCGGGTGTTTCGCGCCATCCATGTCGAGCGGCAAAAGCTGGCCAAGGAAGAAGACATCATGGCCTGGGCCGCCAAGCAGCCCGAGCTGGATGTGGCCAAGTTCAAGGAGATGTACAACTCCTTCTCGGTGGCAGGGCAGGTGCGCCGCGCCACCCAGTTGCAAGAAGCCTATGGCGTGGAAGGCACCCCTTCCATGGGCGTGGCCGGGCGCTACTACACCGATGGCACCCACGCGGGCAGCATGCAGGCCGTGCTCCAGGTGGTCAACCACCTGGTGGGCCTGAGCGCCAAGGGCTGACGCCCCCGGCTGGCTGAAACCCTCCCACGGGCCCGCGCGATGCGGGCTTTTTTGTGGCCGGTGCATGGCTACAATCCATTGCAAGAATCGTGCCCTTTGATGAAACACCTCCTCCCGCTCCCCCTGCTGCTGTGCCTGGCCTGCGCCCCCTTCGGGCTGGCGCACGCTGAAAAAGCCGACCGCCAACAGCCCATGAACATCGAGGCCGATGCGCTGCGCCACAATGCGCAGCAGCAGACCAGCGTGTTCACGGGCCGCGTGGTTGTGACCAAGGGCTCCATCGTGCTGCGCGGCGCCCGCCTGGAAGTGCGCGAGGACGCGCAGGGCTACCAGTCGGGCGTGGTCACTGCCGAGGCGGGCCAGCGCGCCTTCTTCCGGCAAAAGCGCGACACCGCCCCCGGCGCGCCCGAGGAGTTCATCGAGGGCGAGGGCGAAACCATCGAATACAACGGCCGCACCGACAACGTGCGCATCCTGCGCCGCGCCGAGCTGCGCCGCTACCGGGGCGGCGCCCTGAGCGACGAGCTGCAAGGCGCCACCATCGTTTACAACAACCTCACCGACGTGTTCAGCGTGGATGGCCAAAAGGGTGCCCCCGGCGCCACGGGCACCAGCGGTGGCCGCGTACGCGCTGTGCTGGCCCCCAAAGACGCCCCCGCCCCGGCCCCCGCTGGCACCCCTGGTGCTCCCCTGCGCCCCAGCACCACGCTGGGCAACGGCAAACCATGAGCGCCACGCCCGCCAGCGCCGCTGCGCAGGCCAGCAGCCGCCTGGAAGTGCTGCACCTGGCCAAGTCCTACGGCAGCCGCAAAGTGGTCAAGGACGTGTCGCTGGTGGTGGAAAAAGGCGAGGTCGTGGGCCTGCTGGGCCCCAACGGCGCGGGCAAGACCACCTCGTTCTACATGATCGTCGGCCTGGTGCGCTGCGATGCGGGCGACATCCGCATCGACGGCCAATCGGTGGCGCAAATGCCCATCCACCGCCGCTCGCGCCTGGGCCTGTCGTACCTGCCGCAAGAGGCGTCGATTTTTCGCAAACTCTCGGTACAAGAGAACGTGCGCGCCGTGCTCGAATTGCAGCGCGGCGACGACGGCAAACCCCTGCCCAAAGCCGTGATCGAAGAGCGCCTCACGGCCCTGCTGCAAGAGCTGCGCGTGGAGCACCTGCGCGAATCACCGGCGCTGGCGCTGTCGGGCGGTGAGCGCCGGCGCGTCGAGATTGCCCGCGCCCTGGCCACGCAGCCGCGCTTCATCCTGCTGGACGAGCCCTTTGCCGGTATCGACCCGATTGCCGTCATCGAGATCCAGCGCATCATCGGTTTTCTGAAGGCGCGCGGCATTGGCGTGTTGATCACCGACCACAACGTGCGCGAGACGCTGGGCATTTGCGACCACGCCTTCATCATCAGCGACGGGCGCGTGCTGGCCCAGGGCACGCCCTCCGAGATCGTGGACAACGCCGAAGTGCGCCGGGTGTACCTGGGCGAGCATTTCCGGATGTGACCATGCGCCGCGCCTGTCCGCCTGCTCTGTGGTGCCGTGCTGGCCAGGTGCCGGTGTGTGCGGGTGGGCCAGGGGGGGCGGCATGAAGCCCGGCCTGTCGCTGCGCGTATCGCAGCACCTGGCGCTGACGCCGCAGTTGCAGCAATCGATTCGCCTGCTGCAACTGTCCACGCTGGAGCTGGGCCAGGAGGTCGAGCAGATGCTCGACGACAACCCCTTTCTGGAGCGCGCCAGCGAAGAGGCAGAGCGCGAAGCCTTCGGTCTGCCGCAGGCCGATACCCCCGCCCAGGGCGATGAGGCGCCCGATTTTGCTATGGATATGGGAGCTGCTAGCGCAAGTGCAGCGGGCGTTAGCAGCCAAAATGACCTCAAATCCAGCACGGAGCCCTCCGACAGCGCTCCCGCCGACACCGTGGACGCCTTCGACGCCCCCGACTGGGGTGGCGACGGCAGCACCGACCTGGCCCCCGACGACAGCGAATGGGGCGGCGACGCCCCGGCACGCGGCCAGCAAGGCGACGGCGATGCGCAGGCCGAAGCGGCCGATCTGGCGCATGGCCACGAATCCCTCACCGCCTTTTTGCACCGGCAGGCGCTGGCGCTGCGCTTGTCCGAGCTGGACCGCGCTGCGCTGCACTTTCTCATCGAATCGCTCAACGACGACGGCTACCTGGAGGAGCCCCTGACCGAGCTGGCTGCGGGCCTGGCGGGCGAGGGCAACGCCGAAGAGCTGGAGGCGCTGTTGCACCATTTCACCGTGGCGTTGCACCTGCTGCACAGCCTGGAGCCCACCGGCGTGGGCGCACGCGGCCTGGCCCAGTGCCTGACGCTGCAACTGCACGCCTTGCAGCGCGAAGGCGAGGTGGACGCCGACACGCTGCAAGTGGCGCTGCGCATCTGCCAGCAGCCGCTGGACATGCTGGCGCGGCGCGACGTGCGCCGCCTGACGCAGGCCTGCGGTGCCAGCGAAGAGCGCACCCGCGCCGCCATGGCCCTGATTGCGCGCCTGGAGCCGCGCCCGGGGCGGCGCTTTGCCCACGTCGAGCGCAACGCCATCGTGCCCGACGTGCTGGTGCGCCGCGTGGGCCGCAGTGGCCAGCAGTTCAGCGTGCAGCTCAACCCCGACGTGATGCCGCGCCTGCGCGTCCACGACATTTACGCGGGCGCCCTGCGCGGCCACCGGGGCGAAGACGGCCACCAGGCCTTGCAGCAGCGCCTGCAAGAAGCGCGCTGGTTCATCAAAAACATCCAGCAGCGCTTTGACACCATCTTGCGCGTCTCGCGCGCCATCGTCGAGCGGCAAAAGAACTTCTTCATCCACGGCGAACTGGCCATGCGCCCGCTGGTGCTGCGCGACATTGCCGACGAGCTGGGCCTGCACGAGTCCACCATCTCGCGCGTGACCACCGCCAAATACATGGCCACGCCCCAGGGCACCTACGAGCTGAAATACTTTTTCGGCTCAGGTTTGGGTACGGACACCGGCGGCAATGCGTCCAGCACGGCGGTGCGCGCGCTCATCAAGCAATTCATCGCCGCCGAGAACCCGGCCAAGCCGCTGTCCGACGGCCAGCTGGCCGACATGCTCAAGGAGCAGGGCATTGAGTGCGCCCGCCGCACCGTGGCCAAGTACCGCGAGGGCCTGAAAATCCCCACGGTCACGCTGCGCAAAACGCTATAGGTTTAGTAGCTGCTTGCGCCCTCTGAGCGCGGCTTGGAGCTGGTTTTGGCTTCAAAAATCACTGGGTGGGACGGGGCTGGGTGCGGCGCACCGTGCGGCCGCGGCGCGCCGGATCGGGCACGCGCGGCGCTCAATCGTCCTCGGCCGCGCTGATCTCGGGAAACAGCACCTCCGTAAAGCCCAGCTGGCGCAGGTCGGTCATGCGCGCGGGGTAGAGCACGCCCCACAGGTGATCGCACTCGTGCTGCACCACGCGGGCGTGGAAGCCCTCGGCCACGCGATCGATGGGCTGGCCCAGGGCGTCAAACCCGGTGTAGCGGATGCGGCTATGGCGGGGCACTTTGCCGCGCAGGCCGGGCACCGACAGGCAGCCCTCCCAGTCCTCCTCCTGCGCGTCGCCCAGTGGCGTGATGGTCGGGTTGATGAGCACCGTGGGCGGCACCAGCGGGCGGTCGGGGTAGCGCGGGTTGGGCGTGTCCGAGCCAAAAATCACCACCTGCCAATCCATGCCGATTTGCGGCGCGGCCAGCCCGGCGCCCTGGGCGGCGCGCATGGTGTCGTGCAGGTCGGCCACCAGCTGGTGCAGGGCGGGGGTGTCAAAGGCGGTGACAGGCTGGGCGGTGCGCAGCAGGCGCGCGTCGCCCATTTTGAGAATGGTGTGGATGGTCATGCAGGGATGGCGGGGGTCAAACCGCAGCAGTGCTGGTAGGGGCCCCAGCTTACCGGGGTCGTGCCAGCGCACGCGGGTGCCCTGCGTGTGCTACGGGCGTGGGGGCATCGTGGTGGTCCAGCTTGAACTCTGCCACCAGAGTGGCCAATTGCGTGGCCTGCTGTTGCAGGGCGTGGGCCGCTGCGGTGGCTTCTTCGACCAGTGCGGCGTTTTGCTGCGTGGCCTGGTCCATCAGGTTCACGGCGTTGCCCACTTCGGCAATGCCCACGCTTTGCTCTTTGCTGGCGGCGCTGATTTCTCCGACGATCTCGGTGACCTGGCGCACCCGCGTCACCACCTCTTGCATGGTGGCGCCCGCTGCCTGCACCAGCTTGCTGCCGTTATCGACCTGCCCGGTGGAGTCGTCGATCAGGCCCTTGATTTCTTTGGCCGCCTGGGCGCTGCGCTGGGCCAGGTTGCGCACCTCGGCGGCCACCACGGCAAAGCCGCGCCCTTGCTCGCCAGCGCGCGCGGCCTCGACGGCGGCGTTGAGGGCCAGGATGTTGGTCTGGAAGGCAATGCCGTCGATGACGCTGATGATGTCTGCCATGCGCTGCGATGAGGCGTGGATGGCGCCCATGGTCTGCACCACCTCCTGCACCACGCTGCCGCCTTGCGTGGCCACCTGCGAGGCGGTGTGCGCCAGCGCGTTGGCCTGGCGGGCGCTCTCGGCATTTTGCTGCACGGTGCTGGTCAGTTGCTCCATGGCTGCGGCGGTTTCTTCCAGGGAGCTGGCCTGCTGCTCGGTGCGCGAGGACAAGTCCTGGTTGCCGCTGGCAATCTCCTGGGTGGCCTGGCGTACCGATTCGGAGGACTCGCGGATGCGCACCAGCACCCCGGCAATTTTGCCCACGAAGTCGTTGAACGCCTGGGCGATGTGCGTCAGCTCATCGTTGCCGTGGGTGTCGAGGCGGCGCGTCAGGTCGCCCTCGCCCGAGGCGATGTCGGCCAGCGCATCGCGCACCACGGCCAGGCGCCGGAGCTGGCGGCTGACGGCCACCGACACCAGAGCCACGGCCCCCAGCACGCACAGCGCCGTGATGGTGGCCGCCACTTGCAGCAGGTTGCGCACGCTGGCCGTGGCCTGCGCGCGGTCAATGGCCACGGCCAGCAGCCAGGGCGTGCCTTCTACTTTGGCGGCGTACAGCAGTTGGTCGATGCCATCGACGGCCACCGTGGTGTGGCTGGCGCTGTCGGCCAACTGGCGCAGCAGCGCCTGGTTGAGCTGCGGCGAGATGACCGAGACGGGCTTGAGGGCGTTGTCTGCTTTGGCGTGGGCCAGGATGTTGCCGTCCCCGTCCACCAGGAAAGCAAAGCTTTGCGACAGGGGCCAGATGGCATTGACCTTCTGGGCGATGGTGTCCAGGTGCATATCGGTGCCCACCACGGCGGTGTGCTGGCCCCGGGGGCCGACTGCTTCTACAAAACTGATGGTCAGTTTGCCCGTGGTGGCATCGACATAAGGCGCGGTCAGGGCGGGCACGCCGACTTTGATGGCGAACTGGTACCACGGCCGGTTCACGCCGCTGTAGCCCGGTGGCATGGCGTGCGGGAAGATGGCGCGGTCATCGGCATAAACAAAGTAGGCGTCATCAAAAGCCCCGGCCTGCTTGGCCGCCAGCAAAAACGGCACGGGCTCGGCCTGCCCCACTGCCAGTTGGATGGAGCTGGTGATGCGCTGCTTGTCTTTGACCCACTCGGTCAGCTCGTTGGCATGGTTGCGCGTCAGTTGGCCTATGCGCTCATCAATGCCCTGGAGCGTGTTGTTGCGCACAACCACAAAAGTGGCGCTGGCCAGCGCAAACAGTGCGGCCACGGTAATGGCAACGCAAATCCCGATCAGGCGGGCTCTAAGGGTGTGAAACATGGTGGCCTTTGTGCGGGGGAGGCAGGTGGCAAAAGAGCAAACAAAAGAGCAAACAAAAGAGCAAACAAAAGAGCAAACAATGATCAGGGTTATCTGTGACAGAAAGCCAGAAATCAATAGGTGTTTCTCGCCGTGCAAGTTCCATGCCCAGTGCCGGGGGATTGGGGCCGTCAGCGCTGCCGTTGTGCGACCATCGCGGCTTTGTTTTTGTGCAGGAGTTGCTACATGGCCCGCGTCGTTTTTGAGCTGCCGTCCGAGTTTGTCTTTTCTACCGATGTGCCCATCTACATTGGCCACATCAACCATGGCCACCACCTGGACAACGCCCAGTTGCTGACCCTGGTGGCCGAGGCACGCACGCGCTTTCTGCGCTCCATGGGCTACACCGACCGCGACGCCGAAGGACTGGCCATGGTGGTGGGCGATGTGGTGGTGCAGTACGAATCCGAAGCGCTGTACGGCGAGACCCTGCGCATCGACATGACGCCCATGGACTTCAACAAATACGGCTTTGATCTGGTGTTCCGCATCACCGACGCGCACCAGGGCCGCGCCGTGGCCCGGGGCAAGCAGGGGCTGGTGTTTACCGACCCGCAAGAGCGCCGCGTGCGCTTGCTGCCACCGGCGCTGCTGGCGCGGCTGGGGCACACGCCCGCCTGAGCGCGCCGCGCTGGCGCAGGGGCGGACGGTTTATCCTTGGCGCGGTATGAACCAACTCCAACTTTTCCTGCCCTGCGCCGCTGGCGTCGAGGGCTTTCTGGCCGACGAAGTCCACCAGACCACGGGCCTGACGGGCCACGACCTGCTCACCGGGCGCGGCGGTGTGCTGCTGCGTGCCTCGTGGCGCGACGCGCTGCTGCTGAACTTGCACAGCCGCCTGTCCCAGCGCGTGCTGGTGCAACTGGCCCACGCCCCCTACCGCAGCGAAAACGACCTCTACGAGATTGCCAGCGGCGTGGCCTGGGAAATCTGGTTCACCACGCGCCAGAGCTTCAAGATCGAAGTCACCGCCCAGCACAGCCCGCTCAACAGCCTGAATTTTGCTGCCCTGCGCGTCAAAGACGCTGTGGCCGACCGCTTCCGCGCCAAATCGGGCGTGCGCCCCGATGTGAATACCCAGTGGCCCGACGTGCGCATCCACCTGCACCTGACCACCGAGCACGCCACCGTCTACATCGACACCTCGGGCGAGGCGCTGTTCAAGCGCGGCTGGCGCGAGGACAAGGGCGATGCGCCGCTCAAAGAAACCCTGGCCGCCGCCATGATTGCCGCCAGCGGCTGGGACCCGCACGGCGAGGCCCCCCTGCCGCTGTACGACCCCTGCTGCGGCAGCGGCACCGTGGTGATCGAGGCGGCGCAAATCGCCTGCCGCATTGCCCCCGGCCAGCGCCGCCGCTTTGCCTTTGAGAAGCTGCTGCCATTCCAGGCCCATGTCTGGAATGCTATTAAAAACGAAGCTGCCAGCGCAGAGCAGGCAAGCCCTGTAGCCATTTTTGGCAGTGATGTATCGCACCGCATGGTGGACTTTGCCCAGCGCAACGCCGAGCGCGCCGGGGTGGCGCACGCCGTGCAGCTGCGCGGTGGCGACGCCTTGCAGCGCATGCCCCCGTGCGAGCAGCCCGGCGTGATGCTGCTCAACCCGCCCTACGGCGAGCGCATTGCCGCCGCCGGCAGCGCCGGCCAGAACGCCAGCGAGCGCGCCGCCCAGCGCGCCCAGGGCGGCGCCGTGGGCCGCGAGGCCGCGCACACCGAAGACGGCGGCGAATTCTTCAGCCAACTGGCTGCGCACTGGAAGAAAAACTACGCCGGTTGGCAGGCCTGGATGCTCACCCCCGACCTGAAACTGCCCGGCAAGATGCGCCTGAAAGAATCGCGCCGCGTGCCGATGTGGAACGGCCCCATCGAGTGCCGGTTGTTCCGCTTCGACATGGTCAAGGGCGCCGTGCGCGCGCCGCGCCCGGGCAATGCCCCCGAGGGCGCGCCTGGCGCCGCTGCGCCCGCTGCCGCCCCCGCCGGTGCGCCCCGTGCGCGTTGAGCTGCGCTGGCCGCTGGCTGCGCCCGCCACTGGCCCGTGCGCCGTGGTGCTGGACACCAACATCGTGCTCGACCTGCTGGTGTTTGCCGACCCCGCCACCGCCGTGCTGCGCCAGCTGCTGCAAGGCGGTGAGGTGCGCTGGCTGGCCACGGCGCCCATGCGCGATGAGCTGGAGCGTGTGCTGGCCTACCCGCAAATCGCCCCGCGCGTGGCCTTTTATGGGCTGGATGCTGCCGCCGTGCTGCAAGCCTACGACGCCCAAGTCCAATGGGTGGACGTGCCCGCGCGCGTGCCCGTGGTCTGCCGCGACGCCGACGACCAGCGCTTTCTCGATCTGGCCGCTGCCCACCGCGCGCTGCTGCTGAGCAAAGACAAAGCCGTGCTGGCCGTGCGCAAGCGCCTGCTGGCCTACGGCGCGCAGGTGGCCACGGCGCTGGTGTAGGCCCACTGCACGGCATAAAACCGGGGGCAGCATGGCCCTGGCAAGGGCGGGTTATGCAGATTTTTCGCCAAACACCGCCCTCTACACTGAAAAAAATGTCTATCACCCATCGCCACCTGTCTTGGTCTCGTTACACCACCGAATGGGGGTTGCTGGGCGGCACCTTGCTGCTGGTGGCGTTGATCTTGGGCCATTTTTTGTCCGAGATGCACAAAGACATCGAGGTGCGCGAACGCGATCGCCTCGCTGTGAATGCCCGGGTGATTCACGATGCGCTGGAGCGCCAGCTTGACACCATCAACCGCACGCTGCTCGGTATTCGCGACGAACTGCCGCGCTGGCGCACCGAAAAGGACGGCCTTGGTATGGCGAACCGCCGCCTCAAGGCCTTTGCCGATGCCATGCCGACGGTACGCACGCTGCTCGTCCTCGATGCCCAGGGCAATATAGTCGCCGCCAACCACGAAACGTTGATTGGCCAAAATTTTCGTGAGCGCGATTACTTCCAGACACTTCTGCGCAATCCGAACGCCGATACGCTCTATCTGGGCCCGCCCTTCAGAACCGTCCTCGGCATTTTCGGCATGAACCTGGTGCGCATGGTGCGTGGCCCCAACGGGGAATTTGCCGGCGCCATCAGCGCCACGCTCGATCCGGTCGAACTCAGGTACATGCTCGAATCGGTACGCCATGCGCCGGATGTCTGGGCCACGTTGGTGCATGGCGATGGCAAGCTGTTCCTGATCAGTCCGCTGAACGAAAGCAAGCTGGGTACCGACCTGGCCCGGCCCGGCTCGCTGTTTTCGCGCCACCGCGACGCTGGACTCCCCGCCAGCCTCATGACAGGCACCACCGTGCTGACCGGCGAGCGCCGCCTGTTGGCGCAGCACACCTTGCAATCGCCCGCGCTGAAGATGGATAAGCCCCTCGTCATCGGCGTCAGCCGCGACCTGGGCGTGATGTATGCCCGCTGGCGCAGTGAGGTGACCCTGCTCGGCGGTATTTACGCGCTGCTGGTGGCGATCACTGTGCCCGGCCTCTACGCCACCCAGCGGCGGCGCCGGCACGCCGACGCGCAGTCCCAGGCCGCGCAGGCGGCACTGGCCCAGCGCACACGCGAGGCCGAGGCAGCCAGCCGCGCCAAGAGCGAATTCGTCGCCAACATGAGCCACGAAATCCGCACGCCCATGAACGCGGTGCTCGGTTTGCTGCAACTGCTGGAGCTCACGGGGCTGGACACGCGCCAGCACGACTACGTCCACAAAGCCGAGGGCGCTGCGCGCTCGCTGCTGGGCATCCTGAATGACATCCTGGACTTCTCCAAGGTCGAATCGGGCAAGCTGGTGCTGGACGACGCGCCGTTTCGCCTGGACGAACTGTTGCGCAACCTGTCCGTGGTGCTGTCCACGGCCTTGCAGCGCAAGGAGGTCGAAGTGCTGTTCCAGCTCGATCCTGCCGTGCCGCGCGCCCTGCGCGGCGACGGCATGCGCCTGCAGCAGGTGCTGTTGAACCTGGCGGGCAACGCGCTGAAATTTACCGAGCGTGGCGAGGTGGTGGTGGCGCTGCAGCTCCTGCGAGCCGGGCCCGACAGCGTGCGCGTGGAGTTTTCCGTGCGTGATACGGGCATTGGCATTGCCGCCGACCGCTTGGACGCCATTTTTGAGGGCTTTACCCAGGCAGAAGCCTCTACCACGCGGCGCTTTGGCGGCACCGGCCTGGGGCTGGCCATCAGCCGCCGTCTGGTGCGCCTGATGGGTGGCGAGCTGCAGGTGCAAAGCACGCCGGGGCAGGGCAGCCGGTTTTATTTCACGCTGGAGCTGGGCTGCGATGCGCAAACGCGCACGGTCGAACGCACCGCCACCGCCGAGGGGGCAGCGCCGCACGCCTTGCGCGTGCTCATCGTGGACGACAACGCCACCGCCCGCGAGGTGCTGTCTGCCATGGTCGCGTCCTTTGGCTGGCAGGCCCAAACGGCATCCGGCGGCGCGCAGGCCATTGCGCTGCTGGAAGTGGCTGCCGACACGGGCGCGCCGTTCGACATCCTGTGCGTGGACTGGATCATGCCCGGCATGGACGGCTGGGAAACCATCCAGCACCTGCGCGCGCGCCAGGCGGGGCCTTTGCCGGCCATTCTGATGATCACGGCCCATGGCCGAGAGATGCTGGCGCAGCGGCTGGATGAGGCAGAGCAGCCGCTGGACGGCTTTCTGGTCAAGCCGGTCACGCCCTCGATGCTGTTTGACGCCGTGGCCCAGGCCACGCAGGGCGCTTCGGTGACGCTGGAGCGCAGCGCCGCACCGCGCATGCAGGCCGACGGTGCGCTGGCGGGCCTGCGCATCCTCATCGTGGAAGACAACCCGCTTAACCAGCAGGTGGCGCGCGAGCTGCTCACCTATGTTGGCGCCCAGATCGAGGTGGCCGGTGACGGCCTGCGGGGCATCGAGTGCGTGCGCAGCGCCCTGCTGCCCTATGACGCCATCCTGATGGACATCCAGATGCCCCACATGGACGGCTACGCCGCCACGCGCGTACTGCGCCAAGAGATGGGCATCGCCACGCCCATCATCGCCATGACGGCCAACGCCTTGCCCGCCGACCGCGCAGCCTGCCTTGCCGCCGGTATGTCAGACCACATCGGCAAACCGATTGATGCCCGCGAACTCATCGACCTGCTGCTGCGCCATTGCCGCGAGGGCGCGGTGACACGGGCAACCGCAGCCGCTAGCACCTTGCCTGCACCCCCACCGGCACTGCCTGCTTTGCCTGCGGGCTACGACCTCGCTGGTGCGCTGGCGCGCATGGCTGGCAGCCGCAGCCTGTTGGCCCGTTTGGCGCGGGGCTTTGGGCCAGAGAGTGCAAGCATTCTGGCCACTGCTGCGGCAGCGCTACAGCAAGGCGACTGCGTTGCTGCCGCGCGCGAAATGCACACCCTGAAAGGGCTGGCCGCTACGCTGGGGGCCATGGCGCTGGCGCAGCAGGCCGCCCAGGTCGAGACCGCCTGCAAAACAGCCCCGGTGCTTGGGGGCCCCGGTGGCGAGTGTCCCCCTGACGCTGATGCGGGCATCGCCACAGAGCTTGCCGCGCTGGATGCTGCACGCGCTGCGGCTGTGGCCGTTTTGGTGGCCGTGGCCGATGCACTCGATCCGCCCAGTGCTGACCCTGACGCTGGCACGCCAGTGGACAGGCAGCGGCTGCGCGAGCAATTGGACGAGCTTGGCGCCTTGCTCGATCAGCAGAACATGCGCGCGCTGGATGTGTTTGCCACCCTCCAGCGCGAGGCAGGCAGCGCACTGGCCGACAGTGTGCATGGCATCGAAGCGGCGCTGTTTCAACTCGATTTCACGGCTGCACGCGACCAAGTGGCCCATTTGCAACGGACACTAATGCCATGACCCCAGCCCCCCACCAGCTCCCCACATTTCGCAACTTGGCCACGCTGCCCGAACGCCCGCGTCTGCTGGTGGTGGACGACCAGCCGATCAACATCCAGGCGCTCTACCAGATATTCCATGCTGACCACGAGGTGTTCATGGCCACAGACGGGGAGCAGGCGCTGGCCTTTTGCCGCAACAACCCGCCGCCCGACCTGATTCTTCTGGACGTGGTGATGCCCGAGATGGACGGCATTGAAGTCTGCCGCCAGCTCAAGGCCGACCCGGTGCTGGCCGACATCCCGGTGATCTTTGTTACGGCCTGCTCCGAGCCTGCGGATGAAACCCGCGCGCTGGAGTCGGGTGGTGTGGATTTCATCACCAAGCCGGTCAATCCGGCCGTGGTGCGCGCCCGCGTCAAAACCCATCTCACGCTCAAGGCGCAGGGCGATTTGCTGCGTTCGCTGGTTTTTGTGGACGGGCTGACCGGCGTTGCCAACCGCCGCCGCTTTGATGAGGCTTTGGAGATCGAATGGCGCCGCTGCCAGCGCAAAGGTGCCCCGCTGGCGCTGTTGATGATGGATATCGACCATTTCAAGCGCTACAACGACCGCTACGGCCACCAGACCGGCGATGCGTGTTTGCAGCAAGTGGCCGCCACCCTCAAGGCGGGTTTGCAGCGTGGGCACGACCTGGTCGCGCGCTACGGCGGCGAGGAGTTTGCCTGTCTGCTGTCTGAATGCGACCTGGCCGCCGGGCTGCACAAGGCCCAGGCGCTGCTGGCTGCCGTGGCCGCGCTGGGCATTGCACACGCCGATTCGCCCACCGCCGACCGGGTAACGCTGAGCATCGGTGTCGCCGTTCTGTATCCCAGTGGCGAGTGCGGCCCCGACGCGCTCGTGGCCGCTGCCGATACGGCGCTTTATGAGGCCAAGCGCAGCGGGCGTAACCGGGTTTGCGCCAGCCCGATGGTGAAGTGAGCAACCCGCACCCAGTGAGATCGCCTGAACAGCGAGCGTGCCACCACCAGGCACTCGCAGGGGCAAAAGCCGTCCAGCCTGCCTAGAATTTCTGTCATGTACCCCCAGTCCACTTCCTTCGCTGCTTCTGCGGCCCCTGCACCGCGCCCCACGGTGCGCTTTTTGCTTGCCCACCCGGCGCACTTCATCGCGCTGGGCTTGGGTGCAGGGCTGTCGCGCAACGCCCCCGGCACCGTGGGCACGCTGTGGGCCTGGCTGGCGTTTTTGCTGTTGCAACACTGGCTCGATCCGCTGCGCCTGGGCCTGCTCATCGTGTTTGCCACGCTGGGCGGCTGGTGGGCCTGCACCCTCACCGCCCGCCACATGCGCGTGGCCGACCCCGGCGCCATCGTCTGGGACGAGGTGGTGGCCTTCTGGCTGGTGCTGTGGCTGGCCATGCCGATGGGCTTTTGGGGGCAGTTCTGGGCGTTTGCGCTGTTCCGGTTTTTTGATGCCGTCAAACCCGGCCCCGTGGGCTGGGCCGATGCTTTGTTCAAAGGCTTTGGCTGGCGCGGTGGCTGGGGCATTTTGTTTGACGACCTGGTGGCGGCGTTTTGCACGCTGCTGGTGATTGCACTGTGGAGGTTCTGGGTATGAGTACCGTTGCACTATCAAAAAATGAGCTGGATGCGCCCGCTGCACAAGCGCTGGAGGCCATTTTGGTGTCTATTTCTGGCGCCCTGCTGGCGCGCGGCTGGATGCTGACCACCGCCGAGAGCTGCACCGGCGGCTTGATTGCCGCCGCCTGCACCGATCTGGCTGGCTCCAGCCAGTGGTTTGAGCGCGGTGTGGTCAGCTACTCCAACGCCGCCAAAACCGAGCTGCTGGGCGTGGATGCCGACCTGATTGCGCAGCATGGCGCCGTCAGCGAGCCCGTGGCCCGCGCCATGGCCGAGGGCGCGCTGGCCCGCTCCCACGCCCAGGTCAGCCTGGCCGTGACGGGGGTGGCCGGGCCTACCGGGGGCAGCGCCAGCAAACCCGTGGGCACGGTGTGCTTTGCCTGGTGCGTGGCCGGGCGCACGCACTGCCATACCCTGCACCTGAGCGGCAACCGCGCCGCCGTGCGCGACGCCACCCTGCGCCACGCGCTGGCGCAGCTGGCCGCCTGGCTGGCGGCGTCGGCGTAGTCAGAGGGGGGAGTGGGCGAGGCGCTGGCAAGGCGCTGTGCCCGCACCGCTCCAGCCCCAGCCCCAGCCCCAGCCCCAGCCCCAGCCCCAGCCCCAGCCCCAGCCCCAAGTTGGGTCGGGAGAAAAAAACAGCTGAATCGGCCTCCAGCCCTTGCGGGGAGTGCGTGAGCAGCTATCGTTTTTGCTGCGGCCCGTGGCGCCGCATCAGTCGCTGCGGAGCCGGTCTATCAACACCGCGCTGGCCTCACTCAGCCCCAGCACCTGCACGGTGCAGCCGTGCTGGCGCAGGCGCTGCACCACCTTGTCCAGCGCGGCCACGGCGGTCACGTCCCAAAAGTGCGCGCGCGAGACGTCGATGGTGACGTGCCGGTGCTCGGCGCCCAGCACGTCAAACGCCTCGATGAACGCATCGGCGGAGGCAAAAAACACCTGTCCCGCCACGCGCCAGATGCGCTGGCCACGGGTGGCTGCGCTGCCGGTCTCTGCGCCCATGCCAGTGCTGCCACTGCCGCCGCTGTGGAGCGCACTGCCCACACCGTCGCCCGCGTCAGCCTCGTCAATATCCTCGCACTGCACCTCCAGCATGCGCGAGACCTTGACCGCAAAAAACACCCCGCTGAGCACCACGCCCACGGCCACGCCCGCCGCCAGGTTGTGCGTCCCTATCGTCACCACCACGGTGGCCAGCATCACGGCGCTGGACAGGCGCGGGTGGCGCACCAGCGTGCGCAGCGATTTCCAGTCAAAGGTTTCTGCCGACACCATCACCATGATGGCGACCAGCGCCACCACCGGCACCTGTGACACCCAGGGCTTGAGCGCCACCATCAGCACCAGCAAAAACACCCCCGCAAACAGCGTGGACAGGCGCCCACGTCCGCCGTATTTGACGTTGCCCACGGCCTGGCCAATCATTCCGCAGCCCGCAATGCCGCCAAAGCAGCTGGCGGCGATGTTGGCCAGGCCCAGGCCGGTGCATTCGCGGTTTTTGTTGCTGGGCGTGTCGGTCAGCTCATCGACCACGGCGGCGGTCAGCACCGATTCGAGCAGGCCGACCATGGCAATGGCCAGCGCAGGCAGCAAGATGGTGCGCAGTGTCTCCAGCGTGGCGGGCACCTCGGGCAGGCCCCAGGCGGGCAGGGCGCTGGGCAGCTGGCCCAGGTCGGCCACGGTGGCCAGCGGCAGCCCCTGCCACGATGCCAGCACCGTCAGCACCACCACGCAAATCAGCGGCGACGGAATGGCCGTGAGCGCGCGCCAGCCCAGCACGGCGCCCAGGCGCGGCAGGCCGTAAATCAGCGCCAGGCCCAGCGCCAGCATGGCCCAGGTGGCGGCATTGGCATCCGCCAGGTGCGGCCACTGCGCGGCAAAAATCAAGATGGCCAGCGCGTTGACAAAGCCAGTGCGCACCGAGCTGGAGACAAAGCGCATCAGCACCCCCAGCCGCAGCAGGCCAAACACCACCTGCACCGCGCCCGCCAGCAGCCCCGCCGCCAGCAGGTATTGCAGCCCGTGCGACTGCACCAGCGGCGCTGCCACCAGCGCCACCGAGCCCGCCGCCGCCGACACCATGGCCGGGCGCGCGCCCGCAAACGCAATCACGATGCTGATGACGAACGAGGCAAACAGCCCCACCGACGGATCGACGCCCGCGACAAACGAGAACGCAATCACTTCGGGGATCAGCGCAAACGTGGCCACGGCCCCGGCGAGCAACTCGCGCGGGATGCTGGGTGCCCATTCGGCGCGCAGGCGGGTCAGAAACAAGGGGCTCATGCAACAGCAACGCGCCCGAAGGCGCGCAGAAAAGGGGGGATCAAAAAATCAAGCCAAATCGGCTTCTGGCGCCCGTTTGGCGTGCGCTAGCAGCTATCAAATCAATAGCGATTTTGCGTCAGGCGCCGCAGCACTTCTTGAACTTTTTGCCGCTGCCGCAGGTGCAGGGGTCGTTGCGGCCGGGCTCGGGGGCTTTGCGCAGGGTTTCGACGCGCGGGCCCACGCTTTTCCAGAGCTGGCGCAGGTCGTACACGGCCCAGATGGCCTCGCCAAACAGCTCCACGCGCGCCTGGCTGACGCTGGGTGGGCCGTCTTCGGCGTACATGCTGACGCTGGGCGTGCCGGTGTCGTCTTCGGTCAGGGCGACGATGCTGTCCAGGGCTTCATCCAGCCACTGGGCGGTTTCCTTGTCGCGCGGGGGCTGCCATTCTTCGGGCCAGTTCTCCACAGCGAACATGAAGCCCAGCGCCCAGACCTGGGCAAACGAGGGGATGTCCTGGCCGGCCAGTTCGGCGCGCTCGGCCTCGGGCAGGGCCGCGACGGCGCCGCGCATGTCCATCACATCGGGCTCGAAGGTGCGCTCGTCGTCCAGGGTTTTGACGTCGGTGTCCAGCGCCTGCTCGACCTCGTTCCAGCGCCGCTGCCACAGCGCCAGAAACTGCGCTTGCTGTGCGGCGTCGGCAAACGGCTCCAGCAGCGGCAGGCTCTCGCCTTCGGCCACGTCGATGGCGGCGCCATCGCCCAGCAGCATGGGCAGGTATTCGGCTGCTCCGATGGCGCGGCGGCTGCACACCAGCGCGGTCAGAAAGCCGTCGCAGAACTCCCACTGCGGGATTTCTTCACTGCGCGTGCGCAGGTCGTCCAGGAGGGTTTCCAGGGCGTCGATGTCGTCGCTGCTCAGGGCCGGGGCGGTGGCGGCGTGGTCAGGGGTGGGCGATGTGGGGTCGTTCATGGCGGGCTCCGTGGGTCGGTCAAAAGCGGGTGGATGGGAAGGCTGCGGCGCAGAAAAAATGGCAGCGGGGTGCTCGCTCAGGGGCCCGGGCCGCAGGGCGCGTGCCGGTGGCGCCGCCAGCGGGGCGCAAAGTGTAGCGCTGGCGCCTGCGCGCCAGGGCAGTGCCACGCGGGCGGCCACCGGTGGGTAGCGGGTACTGGTGTGCCTGGGGGGGCTGCACTGCGCGCGGTTTGTCGGCACACTGCGCTCTCCCATTGCACAAAAACAGGAGACCGTATGAAGATGATTGCAGCCGTGGCCCAGACCGCCACCGTGATGTTCGACACCCCCGCCACCGTGGCCAAGGCCCAGGCACTGATGCAGGAGGCGGCCGGGCGCGGCGCCCAGGTGCTGGTGTTTCCGGAGGCGTTCATCGGCGGCTACCCCAAGGGGGCGGACTTTCACATCTTCATCGGTGCGCGCACGCCCGAGGGGCGCCAGGACTTCAAAAAATACTACGACGCCGCCGTCACGCTCGATGGCCCGGAAATCGCCCAGCTCGCCCAGGCCGCTGGCCAGCACCGGCTGTATGTGTGCGTGGGCATCATCGAGCGCGATGGCGGCACGCTGTACTGCACCGCCGTGTACCTGGGGCCCGAGGGCACCGTGCTGGGCCACCACCGCAAGCTCATGCCCACGGCGCTGGAGCGCCTGGTGTGGGGGCAGGGCGATGGCTCCACGCTGCAAGCGGTGGACACGCCCTACGGCAAGCTGGGCGCCGTGATCTGCTGGGAAAACTACATGCCCGCGCTGCGCATGGCCATGTACCAGCAGCGCGTGGCGCTGTACTGCGCGCCCACGGCAGACGACCGCGACAGCTGGATCAGCACCATGCAGCACATCGCTATGGAGGGGCGCTGTTTTGTGCTCTCGGCCTGCCAGCACCTGCGCCGCACGCAGCTGCCCATGGACGCCCTGCACAACCGCCTGCCCGAGGCCCCCGACACGGTGCTGATGCGCGGCGGCAGCTGCATCATCGGGCCGCTGGGCCAGGTGCTGGCCGGGCCGGTGTATGGCGAAGATGCCCTGCTGCTGGCCGAGATAGACCTGGGCGACATCCCCCGTGCGCAGATGGACTTTGACCCGGTGGGCCACTACGCGCGGCCCGACGTGTTCCAGCTGGCCGTCAACACGGCGCAGCAACAGGCGGTGCGTGCCGCGCCGGGCTGGCCCGAGCAGTGAGTGCGGGCGCTGTCCCAGAGGGGGCGGTGCGCAGCCCGCCCGCGTCAGGCGAAGTGGTCGAATGAGGCGTAGCGCTGGGGCATGGGCTGGCCTTGGGCGCCGATCAGGCGCAGCCCCGGCGTGGCCTCGATGCAGCCAATGCGCGTGACCGGCGTGGCGCTGGCCTGCGCCGCAGCGGCCACCGCCGCGCGCCGGGCCACCGGGGCAGTGAAAGCCAGCTCGTAATCGTCGCCCCCGGCCAGGGTGCACTGGTGCAGTAATTCAGTATCAAAATGGCCTCCAGCGCTTTCTGAGTAAGCGCTAGCAGCTATCAATTTGATAGTTTCTGTGGTGTCGATGCAGGCGCCCACGCCCGAGGCGCGCAGGATGTGGCCCAGGTCGCCCAGCAGGCCGTCGCTCACGTCCAGCGCGCTGCTGGCCACGCCGCGCAGCGCCTGGCCCAGGGCCACGCGGGGCGTGGGCGCTTCCAGGCGCTGGCGGGCGGCGGCCAGCATGCCGGGCGCCAGCGTGGTGTGGCCTAGCAGGGCTTCGAGCGCCAGGCGCGCATCGCCTAGCGTGCCGCTGACGTAGAGGTCGTCGCCCGCGCGTGCGCCGCTGCGCAGCAGGGCCTGGCCCGCAGGCACTTCGCCAAAGACGGTGATGCAAATGTTCAGCGGGCCTTGCGTGGTGTCGCCGCCGATCAGCTCGCAGCCGTGGGCGTCGGCCAGCGCCAGCAGGCCCGCCGAGAAGCCTTGCAGCCAAGCCTCATCCACGGTGGGCAGGGCCAGCGCCAGCGTGAATGCCAGTGGCCGCGCACCGCAGGCGGCCAGGTCAGACAGGTTGACGGCCAGGGCTTTGTGGCCCAGGCGGTAGGCATCGGTGCCCGCAAAAAAGTGCCGCCCTTCGACCAGCATGTCGCTGGACACCGCCAGTTGCATGCCCGGCGCGGGTGCCAGCAGGGCGCAGTCGTCACCCACGCCCAGCACCGCGCGCCGCACGGGGCGGGTGAAGTAGCGTGCAATCAGATCGAACTCGCCCATGGGGTCGGTGGCGGGGCGATGGTGTGGATGCAGTGGTGCGCGCTGGTGGGAGCGCCTGCCGGGCGTGCCGACAGGGTGCCCGCCGCGCGCAGGCCGTGCGCCGGTGTCAGAACTGCGCCAGCGCCTCGGCGCGCGTGGCGGTGACGTTGAGGATGGCCAGAAAGCCGCTGATGTCAAACACCTCGCGGATGTGCGATTGCATGGCGCACAGCACCAGTTTGCCGCCCTCTTGCTTGAGCCGCTTGGCCACCACCAGCACCATGCGCAGACCGGCGCTGGAGATGTAGTCCAGGGCGGCAAAGTCGATGACCAGGTTTTTTTGTCCGCTGGCGATCAGTGCCAGGACTTCAGCTTCGGTGGTGGCAGCGTTGGCGCTGTTGATCTGGCCTTGCAGTGCAACAATCTGGGCGTTGGCGGCGGATTCGAGGGCGATGGTCATGGGAATATTTCAGTGTGCTGGGGCGGGGGTTTGTCGCAGAATTCAGAGCCGCCGCGATGATACCGTGGCCTTGTACCCCCCATTTGCCCGCTCTTCCGATGCCACTTTTGTTGCCACGCCTGCCCCCGTCGCCTGTGCGCCGCCGCCCCCCGGAGTTGTTGTTTGCCGCCGATGACCGGCCGCCCCGGTTTGCGCTGCTGGTGCTGGCGGGGCAGCACGCGGCCACGGCCATGGCTTTCATCACCTATGTGCTGGCTACGGCGCAGATTGCGGGTCTGGACCGGCAGGGCACCCAGTCCATGGTGGCCATGACTTTGCTGGGCATGGCCTTGTGTACGGCCTTGCAGGCCTGGGGCGGGCGCACGGGCAGCGGCGCGCTGCTGGTACACATGCCCAATCCGTTCATGATCACGCTGGTGGCCGCCCTGGTGGCCGCGCACGGCCCGGGGGGCATTGCGGTGGCCACGCTGGTGTATGGCGCAGCCGCCCTGGCCGTGGGCCCGCTGGTGACGCGCATGCGCGCCTTGTTTCCGCCCGCTGTGGTCGGCACGGTCATTTGCATGGGCGGGCTGGGGTTGGTGGAGTCGGCGGTGCGCCATTCGCTGGGCGTGGATGCGCAGTGGCGCATCAACCCGGTCAGTGCCGCCATTGCGGCGTCCACGCTGGGCTGCATCATTGCGCTGTCGGTGTGGGGCGGGCGGCGTACCCGGCTGCTGGGGCTGATGGCGGGCATTGCCATTGGCGTGGCCGTGGCGGCGCTGACCGGGCAGCTGGAGGGCCTCGATGCCCTGCGCAGCGCCCCCGTGCTGGCCCTGCCCAGCGTGGCAGCGCCCGTGTTTCGCATCGACCCAGCCATGGTGGTGGCGATTGCGCTCATCGCCGTGCTCAGCCAGCTCGATACGCTGGGCAGCGTCATCATCCTGGACAAAATGGACGATGCCGACTGGAAGCGCGCCAACATGCAGGCCGTGGGTGGCGGCATTAAGGCCAATGGCCTGGGCGATCTGGCCTGCGGCCTGCTGGGCAGCTTTCCCTCTTGCGTGTGTTCGGCCAATATCGCGCTGGCCCACGCCACGCATTCCACGGCCCGCGTGATTGGCCTGGCCACAGCGGCGATGCTGGCGCTGGTGGCGTTCATGCCCCAGGCCACGTTGGGGCTGACGCTCATCCCCGCGCCAGTGTTGGGTGCGGTGGAGCTGTATGCGGCGGGCTTTCTGATTGTTTCGGGCATGGAGCTGATCGCCTCGCGGGCCATGGACAGCCGGGGCATTTTTGCGGTGGGCCTGTCCATCAGTGCCGGTCTGGCCACCATGCTCATGCCGCCCTTGGTGCAGGCCGCCCCCGAGGGTTTGCGGTTCTTGCTGGGCAGCGGTTTTCTGGTGGCGGGTTTGCTGGTGATTGCGCTCAACCTGCTGTTTCGCCTGGGCACGGCGCAGCGCGCCGAGCAGCGCCTGGACATGGCCAGCAGCACCCTGCATGCCGATATCACCGGCTTTGTCGAAGGCCGTGGTGGTGCCTGGGGGGCGCGCCGTGCGGTGGTGCAGCGCGCGGCCCTGGCCGCACTGGAGGGCGCCGAGGCCATCGCCGCCGCAGGCGGGCGTTCGCTGGTGGCCATCCGGGGCAGCTTTGACGAGTTCAACCTCGACATTGAGCTGCTGCACAGCGGCCCCGCCCTGGCGCTGACCTCTGCTGCCGCCCACGGCACGGCGGCGCCACACGCCTCGCTGCTGGACGCCGATGACGCCGCGCTGGACGCTGCGTTGCTGAACGTCTCGGGCCTGTTGCTGCGCCACCTGGCCGACCGGGTGGAGGTGGCGGACGGTGGTGCCGGGCCTGCTGCGCTGCGCCTGCATTTTGAACATTGAGGACACCATGAACGCCACTGCCCCCAATGATGGCTCTGTGTACCTTGCCCCGCCCGATGTGCTGGTGCCCGAGCCCTCGGTGCAGGGCGTGGCCCAGGCGCTGGCATGGCTGGAGGCCCTGGCCGAGCGCGACGGCTGGCCAGCGCGCACGCTGTTTGCCCTGACGCTGTGCGCCGATGAGGCCCTCACCAACGTCGTCTCTTATGCCCAGGCGCAGCCAGGGCAGCCGCAGCTGGGCCTGCGCCTGGAGTGTGGCCGCACGCCCTATGGCGTGGCGCTGCGCATGGAGGACGATGGCGCCGCTTTCGATCCCACGGCCCAGGAGCCGCCCGAGCTGGCCCTTTCACTGGACGATGCGCGTGTCGGCGGCCACGGCCTGCGCCTGATGCGCCACTACCTGCACACGCTGCATTACCAGCGCCAGGGCGAGCGCAACGTGCTGCTGCTGGGCGCAGCGTGGGCCGCCTGAGCGCGCCAGGCCCGGGCGCGGCGCTGCCTTCCAACGTAGGCAAAATGCCACCCGTGCAGGGCCTGCATGGGCAGGACTTGTGCGTTCAACCACTCAACTTTTCGGGGACTACCTTGGAGCAAAACCATCAGGCGCAGGGCCAGGCAACGCCATGCCGCGACATCAGCCACTTGCTGGAGGGCATCCGGCGCTTTCGTACCCGGTTTTACGAAGAAAACTCCACGCTGATGCGCGGTCTGGTCGAGCAGGGCCAGTCGCCACCCGCTTTGTTGATTTCTTGCAGCGACTCCCGGGTCGATCCCACCTTGCTGTCGGACGCCGAGCCGGGCCAGCTGTTTGTCGTGCGCAACGTGGCCAATCTGGTGCCGCCCTACGACACCACCCGCCACTACGACGGCGCCGGTGCCGCCATTGAGTACGCGGTGCGCGACCTGAAGGTAGACCACATCATTGTGCTGGGCCACGCGCACTGCGGCGGCATCAAGGCCATGCTGGGCGCAGCGGGCGGCCAGTGGCCTGACCGCGACTTCATCGGCGGCTGGGTGTCTATGGCGCTGGACGCCAGCCGCCTGTACCTCTCAGAAAAAGACGAGCACGGCCAGCCGCTGCAAGCGTCGTTGCAGCGCCTGCGCGAGAACGCCCACCTGGTCGAGCGCGCCGCCATTGCCGGGTCGCTGAAGAACCTGCTCTCGTACCCCTGGGTGCGTGAGCGCGTCGAGGCGGGCACGCTGGTGCTGCACGGCTGGTGGTTTGATCTGGACACCGGCGACCTCTGGGCCACCGAGCCCGGTGGCATGCAGCTCATGCCCGTGCTCTGAGCCTGCCCATGCGCCGCCCCGACAACATCGCCTTTGGCGTTGACGACCCGCTGCCCGCGCGCCTGGGCGCCGGGCTGGCTTTGCAGCAACTGGCCTTTTTGGGCGCATTGCTGGTGATACCGGAAATTTATGTGCGCGCCCAGGGGCTGGGGCACCACGATTTTCTGAACATTGTCTCGTCCACGCTGCTGGTGTCGGCGTTCGTGATCTTGTTGCAGGTGCGGGGCATGCGCCACCTGGGCGCGCGCTACTACTACCCGTTGCAGGCCACGGGCGCGGTGCTGCCTGCCATGTACCTGGTCAGCAGCCTGCCCGGGGCCACGCTGGCCACGGTGTTTGGCATGGTCTGGGTGATTGGCCTGTCGCAGGTGGCGTTCAGCTTTCTGATCATGCGGCTGCGCAATGTGTTTACCGTCGAGGTGTCGGGCGTGGCGGTGATGCTCATCGGCCTGGGGTTGGGGCACCTGGGTTTCCGGGAGATTTTTGGCCACGGCACGGATGGCACACCCGCTTCAGGCGCCAGTTTGCTGGTGGGCCTGCTCACCTTTGCCACCATGGTGGCGTGCAATGTCTGGGTCAAAACCGTGCTGCGCCTGTTTGCGCCGCTGCTGGGGCTGCTGGCGGGCATGTTGGCCAGTGTGCTGCTGGATCTGGTGCCCGCACAGGAGCTGCACCAGTGGCAAGACATGCCCTGGTTCTGGGTGCCGCAACTGCCGGTGTTTGGCTGGGCCTTTGATGCCAAGGCCATCGTGCCCTACGTGGTCACGGGCTTTGCGCTGGCCCTGACGTCGATGGGCACCCAGACGATTGCCCAGCGCACGTCCAATGCCGACTGGGTGCGCCCCGATCTGCGGGCACTGGCGCGCGGTGTGCGTGCCGAAGGCGTGGCCCACCTGTTTGCCGCCCTGGTCAATGGCCTGCCCCTGGCGGCCAGCGGCGGTGCGGTGAGCCTGGCAGCCGCTTCGGGCTGCACCAGCCGCTATCTGGGCTACTGGACGGCGGGCTTTTTGTTTTTGGCCGCGCTGCTGCCGCACATCACCGGGGCCTGGCTGCTGCTGCCCGCGCCGGTGACGGGCGCGCTGTTGCTGTACCTCTCGGCCTTTGCCACCCTCAGCGGGTTGCAGTTGATTGCCTCGCGCATGCTGGACAACCGCCGCGTGCTGGCCGTGGGCGTGGGGCTGCTGGTGGGCACGGGCATGCCCACCATCCATGAAGCAGTGGTGGCGCTGTGGCCCGATTTGCGTTTTGTGGCGCTCTCAGGGCCACCCCTTTCAAGGTGTTTGGAAAGAAACCATCGTAGTCTCCTGATTTCTCTGGAATCAGGAACAAGATGGTCTGGCAAGCAGTGATAGAGCGCTTCGAGCAGCAAGCACCCGCCAGCGTGATGG
>NZ_JAQUAL010000119.1:0-10165 GCF_028687295.1 Simplicispira sp. | reverse complement strand
AGGTGTCGCGCAGGGCTTGCAGTTCGGTCATGGCGTTTTATCCGGGAAGAGAAGCAACAGGCGCCACGCTACGCAAGAAACGTGCAAGCGCCGCAGGTGCGGCGCTGCGCGCAGGCGCGCTCAGGTGGTGGTGGCGTGGACGAAATCGGGCAGCGCCGGGTAGCCCGCCGACAGCGTCAGCACCTCGTAGCCCGTGGGCGTGACCAGCACCGTGTGCTCCCACTGCGCCGACAGGCTGCGGTCTTTGGTGATGATGGTCCAGCCGTCGTTACCCAGCTCTTTGATTTCGCGGCGGCCCACGTTGAGCATGGGTTCGATGGTGAAAATCATGCCGGGCTTGAGTTCTTCCAGGGTGCCGGGGCGGCCGTAGTGCAGCACCTGGGGCTCTTCATGGAAGTTTTTGCCAATGCCGTGGCCGCAGAACTCGCGCACCACCGACAGGCCGTGGCCCTCGGCAAACTTCTGGATGGCGTGGCCAATATCGCCCAGCTTGGCACCGGGCTTGACTTGCAAAATGCCGTGCCACATGGCCTCGTAGGTCAGGGCGCACAGGCGCTTGGCGGCCACCGAGCACTCGCCGATCAGGTACATGCGGCTGCTGTCGCCGTACCAGCCGTCCTGGGTGATGACGGTCACATCCACGTTGACGATGTCGCCTTTTTTCAGGGGCTTGTCGTTGGGAATGCCGTGGCACACCACATGGTTGACCGAGGTACACAGCGAGGCCGGGTAGGGCGGGTAGCCCGGCGGCTGGTAGCCCACGGTGGCCGAGCGTGTGCCCTGGCGGGCCATGCATTCGGCGCCGAGGCGGTCGATTTCGAGGGTGGTGATGCCGGGTTGAATGTGCGGTGCGATGTAGTCCAGCACTTCAGAAGCGAGGCGGCAGGCTTCGCGCATGGCGGCGATGTCTGCTGCCGTTTTGATGGTGATGCTCATGCGTCCAATTATCCCATCGCACCGGCTTTCTTGCCCCTGGCCGGTAAAATGCCGCGCTTGCCCCGTGCCTGCGCTGGCCTTTGGCACAGCAGCGCCGCCGCCGGTTCTGCCCGCTTTCCCCACTGCGATTTTTCCGCTTTTCCCTCTCCACCCAACCAGGCCGCCAACGTGACCTTGCACATGACCACGCTTGCGGGCGCCAACGCCCTCAGCCCCTTTCGCGCCCAGCAACTCCTGCCTGCGTTGCAGGCCATCCACCCCAAAATTGCGTCGATTGCCGCCCGCTTTGTCCACCTGGTGGCCCAGGATGCAGCGCCCACGCCCGACCAGCACGCGCGCCTGTCGGCCCTGCTGACCTACGGCGAGCCCTACGCTGGCCCCACCGAGGGCGCTGCCATCGTCGTCACGCCGCGCTGGGGCACGGTGTCGCCCTGGGCCTCCAAGGCCACTGACATTGCGCGCAACTGCGGCCTGCACATCCACCGCGTCGAGCGCGTGACCGAATACCGCGTGCAGCTGCAGTCCGGCCTGCTGAGCAAACCCAGTCTGAGCGCCGAGCAGCTGCAACAAGTGGCCGCGCTCTTGCACGACCGCATGACCGAATCGGTGCTGTTCGACCTGGCAGGCGCGCAGGCCCTGTTCACCGAACTGCCCGCGCAGCCCATGGAGCACGTCGATGTGCTGGGCGGTGGCCGCGCTGCGCTGGTAGCAGCCAACACCCAGTGGGGCCTGGCCCTGGCCGAGGATGAAATCGACTACCTCGCCCATGCCTTCCAGTCGCTGGGGCGCAACCCCACCGACGTGGAGCTGATGATGTTCGCGCAGGCCAACAGCGAGCACTGCCGCCACAAAATCTTCAACGCCCAGTTCACCATCGATGGCGCAGTGCAGGACAAGAGCCTGTTCGCCATGATCCGCAACACCCACCAGCTGGCGCCCCAGCACACGGTGGTGGCCTACTCGGACAACGCCTCCATCATGGAAGGCAGCGCGGTCGAACGGTTTGTAGCCAAAATGGCCTCTGGCGCGCATGCGTCGGGCGCTAGCAGCTATCAAAAAGAGAGCACAACCCACCATGTGCTGATGAAGGTGGAGACGCACAACCACCCCACGGCGATTTCACCCTTCCCTGGCGCCAGCACTGGCGCGGGCGGCGAGATCCGCGATGAGGGCGCCACCGGGCGCGGCTCCAAGCCCAAGGCGGGGCTGACGGGCTTTACGGTGTCCAAGCTCTGGGGCGGCGCCTCGGATCAAGAGGGCGGCAAGCCAGGCCACATCGCCAGCCCGCTCCAAATCATGACGGAAGGCCCGCTGGGCGGCGCCGCTTTCAACAACGAGTTTGGCCGTCCCAACCTGGCCGGTTACTTCCGCGAATACGAGCAGGAAGTGGCCGGTGTGCAGCGTGGCTACCACAAGCCCATCATGATCGCTGGTGGCTTGGGCGTGATCGACGCCGCGCAGACGCAAAAGGTGCTGTTCCCGGCGGGCTCGCTGCTGATCCAGCTGGGCGGCCCCGGCATGCGCATCGGCATGGGCGGCAGCGCCGCCAGTTCCATGGCCACCGGCCAGAACGCCGCTGAACTCGACTTTGACTCGGTGCAGCGCGGCAACCCTGAAATCGAGCGCCGGGCGCAAGAAGTCATCAACCACTGCTGGGCGCAGGGCGCGGGCAACCCGATTCTGGCCATCCACGACGTGGGCGCGGGCGGCCTGTCCAACGCCTTCCCCGAGCTGACCAACGACGCAGGCCGGGGCGCCCGCTTTGACCTGCGCGCCGTGCAGCTCGAAGAATCGGGCCTGTCGCCCAAAGAAATCTGGAGCAACGAGAGCCAGGAGCGCTACGTGCTGGCCATTGCGCCCGAATCGCTGGCGCTGTTCACGGCGTTTTGCGAGCGCGAGCGCTGCCCGTTTGCCGTGATCGGCACTGCCACCGAAGAGCGCCAGCTGGTGCTGCACGACCCGGCAGCCACCGCCGACGACCAGAAGCTGCCCGTGGACATGCCCATGTCGGTGCTGCTGGGCAAGCCACCCAAAATGCACCGCGATGTGCAGACCGTAACGCGCCCGTTCACGCCCATGGACTTGACCGGCGTGGCCCTGCAACAGGCGGTGATTGACGTGCTGAGCCACCCCACCGTGGCCTCCAAGCGCTTTCTCATCACCATTGGCGACCGCGCCGTGGGCGGCCTGACGCACCGCGACCAGATGGTCGGCCCCTGGCAGGTGCCCGTGGCCGACGTGGCCGTGACGCTGGCCGACTTCAAGGGCTTTGCCGGTGAAGCCATGGCCATGGGCGAGCGCACGCCGCTGGCCGCGCTCAACGCCCCGGCCTCGGGCCGCATGGCGGTGGCCGAAGCCATCACCAATCTGCTGGCCGCGCCCATCGAACTGCCGCGCGTCAAGCTGTCGGCCAACTGGATGGCCGCGTGCGGCGAACCGGGTGAAGACGCCGCCTTGTATGAAACGGTGAAGGCCGTCGGTATGGAGCTGTGCCCAGCGTTGGGCATTTCGATTCCGGTCGGCAAGGACAGCCTGTCCATGCGCACGCAGTGGAACGATGGCGGCGTGGCCAAAAAAGTGGTCTCGCCCGTCAGCCTGGTGGTCACGGCCTTTGCCACGCTGGCGGACGTGCGCGGCACCCTCACGCCGCAGCTCAACGCCACCGAAGACGACACCACGCTGGTGCTGATTGACCTGGGCAAGGGCCAAAGCCGCATGGGCGGCAGCATCCTGGGCCAGGTGCTGAACCAGGCGGGCGATGCCGCCCCCGACCTGGACGACGCGCAAGACCTGAAAAACCTGGTCGACGCCATCAACGCCTTGCGCGCGCAAGGCCACATCCTGGCCTACCACGACCGCAGCGACGGCGGCTTGCTGGCCGCAGTGGCTGAAATGGCCTTTGCCGGCCATGTGGGCGTGGCGCTGAACGTGGACATGCTCGTCACCGAAGGCGATGGCATCAGCGACAGCCGCATGGAAACCGGCGACGCCAAAAACTGGGCACAGCAGGTCAGCGCGCGGCGCGAAGAACTCACGCTCAAGGCGCTGTTCAACGAAGAGCTGGGCGTAGTGCTGCAAGTGCGCACCGAACAGCGCAACGCCGTCATGCAAACGCTGCGCGAGCACGGCTTGTCCAAATTCAGCCACTTTGTCGGCAAAACCCGCCCGCAAAGCTCCAGCATGGATGCGGGCAAGGGGCAGCTGTCGATCTGGCGCGATGCCAAGCAGGTGTTCGGCGCCGAGCTGGCTGATCTGCACCAGGTCTGGGACAGCGTGAGCTGGAAGATTTGCCAGCAGCGCGACAACCCCGCCTGCGCCGATGCCGAGCACGCCGCTGCCGGTGCCCCGCAAGACCCCGGCATGCACGTTCACCTGACGTTCGACCCGGCAGACAACGTGGCCGCGCCCTTCCTGAACCTGGCGCGCCCCAAAGTGGCGGTGCTGCGCGAGCAGGGTGTGAACTCGCACGTCGAAATGGCCTACGCCTTCACCGAAGCCGGTTTTGAGGCCTACGACGTTCACATGACCGACCTGCAAACGGGCCGCGTCCAACTGCAAGACTTCCAGGGCGTGGTGGCCTGCGGCGGCTTCAGCTACGGCGACACGCTGGGCGCGGGCATTGGCTGGGCGCGCTCCATCACCTTCAACCCGGTGCTGGCAGCGCAGTTCCAGGGCTTTTTTGCCCGCCAGGACACCTTTGGTCTGGGCGTGTGCAACGGCTGCCAGATGTTTGCCGAGCTGGCCGACATCATCCCCGGCGCGCAAGACTGGCCACGCTTCACCACCAACCAGAGCGAGCGCTTCGAGGCGCGCCTGTCCATGGTCGAGGTGCTGGAGTCACCCAGCCTGTTCCTGCAAGGCATGGCGGGCAGCCGCCTGCCGATTGCCGTGGCGCACGGCGAGGGCTACGCCAACTTCAAACACCGGGGCAACGCGGCGCAGGTGATTGGCGCCATGCGCTTTGTCGATAACACCGGCGCGGCCACCGAGCAGTACCCGTTCAACCCCAACGGCAGCGCGGGCGGCCTCACCGCCGTGACCACTGCTGACGGCCGCTTCACCGCCATGATGCCGCACCCCGAGCGCGTGTTCCGCAACATCCAGATGAGCTGGACAGACCTGGGCGCCAGCGGCGGCCAGGCCGCGCTCAGCCCCTGGATGCACCTCTGGCGCAACGCGCGCAAGTGGGTGGGTTGATCAGGATTTGCTCCTGAAATGAGAGCTGCTTGCGCTTGCTGTGCAAGGGCTGGCAGCCTTTTTTGTTCGAAAGTTAAGTGGCTTTGTTGCGTCACAAATCCATCTGGATGCGCTGACATGAGCGAACAACCCGCCTCCCTCACGCCACCGCCCCAGGGCTACGCCTCGCTGCTTGCCGACCTCAAGCAACGCGTGCGCCAAGCCCAGGTGCGAGCCATGCTATCGGTCAACGCGGAGCTGATTCGCCTGTATTGGGGCATTGGCCAGACTATTCATGAGCGTCAGCAGCAAGAGGGCTGGGGCGCGGGCGTGATTCCCCGGCTGGCGCGGGATTTGCACAACGAGTTGCCCGAGGAGAAGGGGTTTTCCGAGCGCAACATCAAGCGGATGCTGGCGTTTTACCGGGAATACGCCCAATTGGAGTGGGTGCCACAGCCTGTGGCACAAATGCCGCCCGCGCCAAAAGTGCCACAGGCTGTGGCACTTTTTACGGCCGAGCTGATTTTGGCCCTGCCTTGGGGGCATCACGCGGAGCTGATGGCCAAGGTCAAAGACCACGCCACGCGCCGCTGGTACATGCAGGCAGCGCTGGAGCATGGCTGGAGCCGCAATGTTTTGCTGATGCAGATCGAAACGGCTGCCCACCAACGCCATGGGCGCGCGGCCAGCAACTTTGCGCTGCGCCTGCCCAAGCCCGAATCCGATCTGGTGCAGCAGACGCTCAAAGACCCGTATTTGTTTGATTTTTTGACGCTCTCCGACCCGTTTCACGAACGCGAACTGGAAACTGGGCTGATGGCGCACCTGGAAAAATTTTTGCTCGAATTGGGGCAGGGTTTTGCCTTTGTCGGGCGCCAATACCACTTGGATATTGGTGACCAGGATTTCTACATCGACCTGCTGTTCTATCACCTGAAGCTGCGCTGCTACGTGGTGATCGAACTCAAGCGCGGCGACTTTAAGCCCGAGTACGCTGGCAAGATGAGTTTTTATTGCAGCGTGGTCGATGACCTGCTGCGCCACCCCAGTGACCAGCCGACCGTGGGCCTGATTCTGTGCCAGCAGCCCAACCGCGTGCTGGCCGAGTACGCCTTGCGCGGTGTCGAAAAGCCGATTGGCGTTTCCAGCTACGAGCTGACACGCGCCTTGCCGCAGGATTTGCAAACCAGCCTGCCCAGCATTGAGCAAATCGAGAGTGAACTGGGTGGTATCGATCCATGAGCTGCGTGGCGCACCAGGGCCAGCCCACTGGGATCGCTTTTTTCAATTCTCGAAATTAACTATCAAAAACATAGCTTCTTGCGCTTGCTGTATAAGCGCCGGAAGCTATTTTTGTTTGTTTTTTTGCAAGGAGCCACCCCATGGCCGGAGCCAGTTTGCTGACCCTGTTGGATGACATTGCCGCCATCCTCGACGATGTGGCCTTGATGACCAAAGTGGCCGCCAAGAAAAGCGTGGCCATGGCCGACGATGTGTCGGTGATGACCAAGGTGGCGGCGCAAAAAACCGCTGGCGTGCTGGGTGACGATTTGGCACTCAACGCCCAGCAGGTGGCCGGTGTGCGCGCCGAGCGCGAAATCCCGGTGGTCTGGGCGGTGGCCAAGGGCTCGTTCATCAACAAGCTGATTTTGGTGCCGCTGGCGCTGCTCATCAGCGCCTTTGCGCCCTGGGCGGTAACGCCGCTGTTGATGGTGGGCGGTGCCTTTTTGTGCTTTGAAGGCTGCGAAAAACTGGCGCACCAATTTCTGCACAGCCCCCACGAGGCCGAGGCCCAGCACGAAAGCCACGTCCTGGCCAACGCCAACCCGGCGCTGGATTTGGTGGCTTTCGAGAAAGACAAGATCAAAGGCGCGGTGCGCACCGATTTCATCTTGTCGGCAGAAATCATTGCCATCACCTTGGGCACGGTGGCTACGGCGGCGTTTGCCCAGCAGGTGGCGGTGCTGTCGGGCATTGCCATCATCATGACCGTGGGCGTCTATGGGCTGGTGGCGGGCATCGTCAAGCTCGATGACCTGGGCCTGTGGCTCAGTGGCAAGGCCAGCGCAGCGGCGCAGGGCCTGGGGCGTGCCATTGTGGCTGCGGCGCCCTGGTTGATGAAGGGGTTGTCGGTGGCGGGCACGGCGGCCATGTTCCTGGTGGGCGGGGGCATTCTGGTACACGGGGTGCCGCTGTTGCACCACGCGGTAGAGGCCGCTGGCGGGGCCGCAGGCGCCTGGCCGGTGGGTGCGCTGTGGCAGGTGCTGGTGCCCAACCTGCTCAATGCGCTGGTGGGCTTGGTGGCCGGTGCGCTGGTGCTGGCCGTGGTCACGCTGGGCCAGCGGTTGCGCCGCTGAACGGGGCTGCCCAAGGGCAGACCGGGGGGCGCTGGGATCGCCGTTGGCGGGATTTGGCGCGGTTTGGTGCAGTGGGCGGGCAGGTTTTGCGCGCCAGCCCTGTGCAGCTATGGCCTAATAGCGGGCTTTTCTTTTTCTTTTCACTTTTAGCGGAGGCCTCCCATGGGCAACAAAATCGTCACCGAAGCAGATCGCAAGCGCACCCCCCGTCCCCAGACGCCCAACGGCGTGACCCTGGGCACCCCTGGCCGTGGCCAGCGCGTGAGCCTGGAGCGCGGCGTGGCTACACGCAGCAAGAAGAACCCTGGCAAGCGCTCCAAGAAGGGCGGCTGATCGCCGCTGGCAGGGGCGCCTGGCGCCCCCTGCACACTACAAGCCCTCTTTGCAGAGGGCTTTTTTTTGGGAGAACGTACGGTGGACGACAAGGTTTTGCTGCTGCTCAACACCAGCGTGGGCCACAGCCCGGCGCTGCTGTGGGGCGCGCGGTGGGTGTCGCAGGAGTTGTCGTGGCTGCTCTGGGGCGCGCTGGCGCTGTCTGGCGTGGCGGCCCCGGGGCGCTGGCGCCGGGTGGCCTGGCGGGCGCTGGCCAGCATGGCACTGGCCTGGGCATTGGCCAGCGCGGTCAAGGCGCTGTGGCCGGTGCCGCGCCCGTTTGCGCTGGGGGTGGGCACGGCCTGGGTGGAGCAGGCGGCCAACGCCTCGTTTCCCAGCGTGCACACCAGTCTGGCGTTTGCCGTGGCGCTGAGCGTGTGGCGCAGCGGGCCGCGTTCTGGCGTTGCGCTGGTGTTGTTGGGGTGCGCGCTGCTGGTGGCGTGGAGCCGCATCGCCCTGGGGCTGCATTTTCCGCGCGATGTGCTGGCGGGGGCACTGCTGGGCGCAGCGTGCGCCTGGGCCTGCGCCGGGCGGTGGCCCGCACCGCCAGCGGATGGCGCTACAGCAAGCGCCGAACACCCGACACCGCTCGGGTGATGGCGGCAGTCAGCTGTTTTCTTGCAGGATGCCCCGGCTTTTGAGGCGGTAAAGCATTTGCGGACGGGTGATTCCCAGTAGCCTGGCGGCGGCTGCCACATTGCCACGGGCTGAATCGATGGCGCGCCGCAGCAGCATGGTTTCGATCTCGTCGAGTGATACGTTGTCTGCCGATGGATCGTTTTCGCCCAGTAGCAGGCCGTTGACGCGCCGGGTGACACGATCGATGTCGCTGTGTTCTGTCTGCACCGGCGAGAGCGAAGCCGGGCTGACCGACACCAGCTTGCCTTCGCCGTTGATGGCATACCGCTGGTCGCTGAACTGCTCGCCACAGGAAAACAGCTGGGGTGCGTCAATGGCCTCGCCGTCGCTGGCCAGAATCACGCCACGCTCGATGATGTTTTCCAGCTCACGCACGTTGCCAGGCCAGTCGTAGGACAGCATGGCATCGACCGCACGCTGGGTAAAGCCGGTCAGATGGCGCTCGTGGCGCAGGTTGAACCGGGCCAGAAAGTGGGCCATCAGCAGCGGGATGTCTTCGCGCCGCTCGCGCAGCGGCGGGATGCGAATCGGAAACACGTTCAGCCGGAAGAACAGGTCTTCGCGGAAGTTGCCCGCCTTGACTTCTTCGCGCAGATCGACATTGGTGGCCGCAATCACGCGCACATTGATCTTGCGGGTGGAGGAGTCGCCCACGCGCTCCACTTCGCCCTCTTGCAATACCCGCAGCAGCTTGCTTTGCGCGCCAAAACTCAGGGTGCCGATTTCATCCAGAAACAGGGTGCCGCCATCGGCGCGCTCAAAGCGGCCTTGGCGGCTTTGGCTGGCACCGGTAAACGCACCGCGTTCGACGCCAAACAGCTCGGACTCGATCAGGTTCTCAGGAATGGCCGCGCAACTCAGGGCGATAAAAGGTTTGGCGTGGCGTGAACTCCAGCGATGCAGCATGCGGGCAAACACTTCTTTGCCCACGCCGCTTTCTCCCAGCAGCAGCGCCGTGGCCTGGGTGGGGGCCACTTTCTTGATCAGATGCAGCACGGCGTTAAAGCCTGGCGAAATACCCACCGGGTGGTCCAAATCGCCCGTGGCCGTGACCGGGCGGGCGGTGACGCTGGGCTGGCGCGCCAGTGGCATCGGGCGGCTGGTGGCCGTCTCGGGCATCAGAAAGCGCATGTCTTTTCTGGACTCTTCGTCCCAGTCTTCCACCAGCTTGCCGACGATGCGGCAGGTCATGTGGCCCATGGACAGGCACTCGACTTCACGGTAGAGCACGGGCCTGCCCATGAATTCGGTGGAGTAGCCCGAGGCGTAGCCCGTTTGCATCCAGCAGGCGGGATCGGTATCGACCACGAAGTGCCGCATGTGCTCTTCGTCCTCGACCGAACTGGTCCAGAGAAACTCGCCGTAGTGGATGCCGCGCTCGATGTCGATGGTGAGCCGGATCACTTCAGAGCGGCCTATGCCGCCGAGGCAGTGCATTTGCGGGCCGACGGCAAACATGTCGTTGAGCGAGGCCTTGATGCGCACCTTGCGTGCCAGTTGCGCATCGCAAACGCCAGCGCAATAGCCCATGCGCATCATGAAACCGCGCGCGGCGTCCGTGCCCACATGCTCTATCAGCTCCTTGCGCAGCGCACCCAGTGCTTTGGCATGCACCAGCAGCATGCGCTGGTCATCCAGCCAGATCCTGCCGTCGCTGGTGGAAAAGTGCAGGCGCCCCATCAGAT
>NZ_JAQUAL010000118.1:0-10201 GCF_028687295.1 Simplicispira sp. | reverse complement strand
CGCGCAGCCGCGCGCCCTGCCCCATGAACATCCTGATCGTTGACGACGAGGCGCTGGCGCGCAGCCGCCTGCGCACCCTGCTGGCAGACATCGCCCCGCCGGGCCTGCCCCACCAACTGAGCGAGGCAGCCACTGCAGCTGATGCCCTGGCCCTGCTGGCACCCACCAGCGGACGTGCCTTTGACGTGGTGCTGCTGGACATTCACATGCCCGGGCAAGACGGCTTGGGCCTGGCGCACACCTTGCAAACGCTGGCCTACCCGCCCGCACTGGTCTTTGTCACGGCCCACACCGAACACGCCGTGAGCGCTTTTGAGCTGGACGCGGTGGACTACCTGACCAAACCCGTGCGCCGCGAGCGCTTGCAGCAGGCACTGGCCAAAGCGCAGCGCGCCAGCGCCACACAGCCCGCAGCCCCCGCACCCCACGACGGCGAGGTGCTGCTGATCCAAGACCGGGGCCGCACCGAGCGCTTGCCGCTGGCGCAGGTGCTGTACTTCAAAGCCGAACAGAAATACGTGACGGTGCGCACCGCCGCACGCAGCTACATCCTGGACGCCTCGCTCAATGAACTGGAGGCGCGCCACGCACCGCACTTTTTGCGCATCCACCGCAACGCCCTGGTAGCGCAGCGCGCCGTGCGGGCGCTGGAAAAGCACTACGACCCCGAAGAGGGCGAAGGCTGGGCGGTGCGCCTGCAAGGGCTGGGTGAGTTGCTGGCGGTATCGCGCCGGCAGGTGGCAGCGGTGCGCGAGGCGCTGACGCGCTGACAAGACCTACTGCCTGACCCTTGGCGCCTGCCAGAATCTGCCGGTTTGCTGGCCCGCCCTCGGGCACAGCACGTACGGCGCTTCAGGCGCCTTGGCGGTTGCGCATCCAGTCGGCGGTGTTGAGAAAACTCTCGTGCAGGCGCTCGCGCAGGGGCCCGGGGATGCCAGTTTCCTGCATGGCCTGGTCCATGCAGGCCACCCACTGGTCGCGCTCCTTGATGCCAATCGAGAACGGCATATGGCGTGCGCGCAGGCGCGGGTGGCCAAAGCGCTCGACGAAATAATCCGGCCCGCCCAGCCAGCCACACAAAAACCAGAACAGTTTTTGCTGTGCCTCGTCCAGCGTGCTGCCGTGGGTGGCGCGCAACTCGGCGTAGGCGGGCTCCAAGTCCATCAGGGCGTAAAAGCGCTCGGTCAGGGCCTGCAACTGGGGCTCACCGCCTATCAGTTCAAAAGCGGTGATTTGCGGCGCAGGCGCTGCGGTTTGTACCGCTGGTTCGGCCTGTTCGGTTGGTGCAGGGGTAGGTGGCTCAGTGTGGTCTTTTTTCATGGTCAAAAGTGCCTCTAGCGCCCTGGTGGTGAGCGCTACCAGCTATCAAAAAATGAGTAAATTTTATTCGGCAGTGCGGCGCAGCATATCCACCACCGGGCGTTGCAGCACCTCGCGCAGGCCCCACCAGCCAGCCAGCAGGGCCAGCACGGCGCCTGCGGCACTGCCCGCCAAGGGCACCCACAGCGATGCCGTCCAGTGGAAATCGAACACGTAACGCGCCAGCGCCCAGCCCACCGCCACGGCCACGCTACTGGCCAGAAAGCCCGCTAGCAAGCCGACACCAGCCAGCTCGGCGCGCTGCACCTGGCGCAGCAGGCTGGCGCGTGCACCCAGCGCCCGCATGATGGCGAACTCGCGCGCGCGCTCCTCGCGCGTGGCGGTGACGGCGGCAAACAGCACCACCAGCCCGGCCGCCAGCGTGAAGGCAAACAAAAACTCCACCGCCCGGATCACCTGGTCCAGCACGCGCTGCACCTGCGCCAGCGTGGCACCCATGTCCACGTTGGTGATGTTGGGAAACTGGCGCACCAACGCGTTGTCAAACCCCGGCGCGTTGGGGGCGCGGTAGGCGGCCAGGTACGTCACGGCCACGCCGTCGAGGTGATCGACGGGGTACATGGCAAAAAAGTTGGCCCGCATTGAGCCCCAGTCCACCTTGCGCAGCGAGGTGATGCGCGCATCGGTTTGCACACCGCCAATGTCAAAACGCAGCCGGTCGCCCAGGCGCAGTCCCAGGGTGTCGGCCAGGCCCTCTTCCACGCTGATGGCGCCTTTTTCTTGTGGCGTCCAGCGGCCCGCCACCACCTGGTTGTGTGCGGGTGCCTGCGCGGCATTGGAGAGGTTGAACTCGCGGTCCACCAAGCGCTTGGCACGGTCTTCGGTGTAGTCGTCCGGGCCCACGGGGCGATCGTTCACGGCCACCAGGCGGCCACGGATCATCGGATACCAGTCGTACTGGCGCACGCCCGCAGCTTGCAGCGCCTGCTGAAAGGCGTCGGCCTGGTCGGGCTGCACGTTGATGACGAAGCGGTTGGGTGCGTCGGGTGGCGTGGCCTGGCGCCAGCTGGCAATCAGGTCGGTGCGCAGCAGCACTAGCAGCACCAGCGCCAAGAGGCCCACGGCCAGGCTACTGACTTGCACCACGGCGTAAGCCGGACGGGCGCTGATCTGGCGCGTGGCCAGCACCAGCCAGCGCGGCGCCGTGGCCTCATTCACCGTGCGGCGCAGCAGCTTGACCACTACCCAGGCCATGGCAGCAAACAGCACCACGGCAGCGGCAAAGCCACCCACGGCGATCAGGCCCAGCTTCAGATCGCGGCTGACCACCAACAGCAATGCCGCAAAACCCAGCACGCCCAGCGCCAGCACCGCCAGCGATGCCGGGCGCAACGCCCCCACATCACGCCGGATAACGCGCAGCGGCGGCACCTGCGCCAGCTGCAACACCGGCGGCAGGCCAAAGGCCAGCAGCAAGGTCAGGCCCACGCCCAGGCCCAGCAGCGCGGGCCACAGGCTGGCAGCGGGCAGTGCCGACTCCACCAAGCCCGCCAGCAGGAGCACAAACACGTAATGCACGCCAAAACCCAGCACCACGCCCAGGGCGCTGGCACACAGGCCCACCAAGGCAAATTCAAAGGTGTAGCTCCAGGCGATGGTGGCCTGGCTCTGGCCCAGTACGCGCAGCAGAGCTGACGCGTCCAGGTGGCTGGCGGCAAAACCGCGCGCCGCCAGTGCCACGGCCACCGCCGACAGCAGTGCGGCCAGCAGAGCCACCAGGTTGAGGAACTTTTGCGCCCGGTCCAGCGTTTGCGTCATTTCCGGGCGGCCACTCTCCAGGGATTCGATGCGCACGCCGTGGATGGCGGGCTTTTGTGCTTCCACCGCTGCCCATTGGCTGAACTGCTGCACGGCTGCTTCGGGGCCAGCCACGGCAAAGCGGTAGGTCAGGCGGCTGGCGGGCTGCACCAGGCCGGTGGCGGGCAAATCCAGCGCATTGACCATGGCGCGCGGCGCAAAGCTCATGAAGCCCGAGCCCCGGTCCGGCTCGATGACGATGGTGCGGGCAATGCGCAGTTGCGCGTCGCCCAGCAGCAGCACATCGCCCACGCGCAGCTCCAGGGCTTGCAGCAAAGGCTCGTCCACCCAGACCTCGCCGGGCGTGGGAATGTCACGGGTAGCCTGACCCACCATACCGGGGCCAGCCGACACAGTCAGGCTGCCGCGCAGGGGGTAACCCGGCTGCACGCTTTTGAGCGCCACCAGCTTGGCCGCGCCACCCTGCGCATCGCTGGCGCGGGCCATGGTCGGAAAACCCAGGGTGGTGACGCTTTGCAGGCCCAGCGCCTGGGCGCGCTCGACAAACGCGGCAGGCGTGGGCTGGTCGCTGGCGACGACGGCATCGCCGCCCAGCAGCTGGCGCGCATCGCGCTGCAAACCGCCCTGGAGCCGGTCGGCAAAAAAGCCCACCGAGGTCAAGGCCGCCACGGCCAGCGTCACCGCCACCAGCAACAGGCGCAGCTCGCCGGCGCGCAGGTCGCGCCACAGCGTGCGCCAGCCCAATCGTAAAAAAGTCAGGTTCATCAGATTGCGCGTGAAACTTCGGCATTCATGCCGGGCAGGCAGAGCGCGGAACGCGCAGCGTTCCTGGCTTGGGGCCTTGCCTGTTCACGTCCTGTGTTGTCGGCCCTGTTGAAGAAATAGCCATAGCCATCAGCGCGCTGCACCACGCGGCAATGTTTATGGCTGATGCCTTGCACCACGACAGATTTTCCGTCCTGGTAGCTCTGGATGTTGAAAGAGCCGCTGGCACGGATAGCCACCCGTCCAACGTGTGTCCCGGCTTTGCGACCCGAAGGCACCTCAGCGCGCACCATGTCGCCAGTGCCAAAGCCATGCACCCGTTTGATTCGCAGCAGGTAGCCACGCGGGAAGCCGAATTTGTCCAGGCGGGTGCGCTGGTAGCTGCCCCGGCCTGTGGCTTTGAGGGTGAGCGTGGGGCGTTGCCAGTTTTCGATGGCTTGCATTTTCCCGACGCAGGCTGCATCGAGGGCATGGGTTTTCGGGATGCCCAGCATGCAGCGGTTGAATTTGGTTTGACCACCCGAGGCCAGTTCTACCGGCAAGCCGGTGGCTTTGAGGGAATTCGCCAGTGCCCAGCGCGTGGCGTTGACTGCTGCGGCATCGCGTAGCGGTTTTTTCGCGTCAGCCAATATTTTGACCAGGCGTTTTTTGTCTTTGACCAGGAAGTCTTCGATGCTGCGCGCTGCTTTCTTTTGGTTGCAGCAGGCGCAAGCCAGCGTCAGATTGGCTGTCCGGTTGCTGCCGCCTTGCGCTTTGGGCTGGATATGTTCGATTTGCAGCGGTACGTCTTTGGCATCGCAATACGCACACTGGCGGCCCCATTTCTCCAGCAGGTACTCGCGCAGCTCGTAGCCGAACAGGGTGCCTTGCTGGTACTCCACTCCCGAGATTTCCGGGTTTTGCAGGGCTTGCATATCAAAGCGCACCAGCTCGCTGCTGAGCGCGCTAACCGGCGCCCAACGCTGGATGCGCCGCACCCAGGCCATGCAGGTATCGACCCGGTGTTGCAGCGAGGGCGCCAACCAGCCCGACTTTTTGTTGCCGCGATTAAGAAAACGCGGGGTGCGGTAGCGCAACTGGCTTCTGCGGCGGCGGCGCATCTGGCGGCGCGCCGTCAGTGCTTCGGAAATCTGCTTGCCACGATGGATTAACTCCATCAGGTTCAGCGCGACGGCAGTGGTTTGCACTTCGCCGCTTTGCTGGTCAATGACTTGGGCATCGCGCACCAAGGCCAAGCCGGTGGTTTTGCTGCCGGGGTCGAGCTTCAAACGCAGCGGCTGAAAAGCGCATGTATCCGCTGCACGGTCTGTGAGCCGGATCACCATCGGCACGAGCCGATGCACCCGCGCCCGGCCACGCGCCAGCAGTAGCCGGGCGCGCTTTTCGGTGCAGGGCATCAATGCCTTGCCTTGGTGGTCCAACACAAAAACTGCCACGTAGCTCTCCATCTCTCCAAAAATCAGCTGTCTTTCCAGCAGTCAGCCCTTACGGGCCTGGTGACGGACATCTTGCGATGTCGCTCCCCTCGGGAATGTCCACAACCGGCTCCAGCGCCTTACGGTGCTGCGGTTTTAACCTTCGGGCTTTTACCTTGGCCCAGCATGATCAAAACCTTGCAGAGCAGCAAACTGAGGAAGCATTTGCTGGTGCGTCTGAACGACCTGTTGTCAACGTAGCGGGTTGGTTACCGCTTTCCCTGGTCAACCCGGCTTGCATCCTTTCGGCTTCAAGCCCCGTCCTTATGTCCGGGGTAGTTGACGGGAGCGGCACCTTAGCGCGAATCACCTGACCTGCCAGGGTTCAGGGATACCGGCGCCGGGCTTCAAAACAGGTGCGGGCGCTCAGGCAGCGCCCGTGCGGGGTTGGTCTGATCCTGGCAGCGCGGCGGGCTCGGCCAGCGTGGGCTGTAGCCGCAGCCGCTCAGGGGCGCTGTAGCACAGAAAGCGCCGGTTGGTCGCGCGGCCAATGGCGCACAGGCCCAGCTGCTGCGCCAGCGCGTGGCCCATCTGCGTCATGCCGCTGCGCGAGACGACGATGGGCACACCCATCTGTGCCGATTTGATGACCATCTCGCTGGTCAGGCGGCCTGTGGTGTAGAACACCTTGTCGGCCCCCGGCAGCCCGGCGTCACCCGCACCGGGCTGCATCCACATCCAGCCGGCAATGGTGTCGATAGCGTTGTGGCGGCCCACGTCTTCAACAAAAATCAGCAGCTCTTCTCCCTGGAACAGCGCGCAGCCGTGTACCGAGCCTGCCGATTTGTAGGTGCTTTCTTTGACCCGAATGGCGTTCACGATGCCGTAGAGCTGCGCCTGTGTCAGTTGCGCAGGAGGCAGGTGGATGCGATCGACCTCGTCCATCAGGCCGCCAAAAACGCTGCCTTGGCCGCAGCCGGTGGTCACCACCTTGCTGGCGGTGCGCTCTTCAATGTGGTCTATGCCGCTGCGCGTTTTGACGGCGGCGGCGTTGACCGACCAGTCCACGGTGATGGAGTCAATGTCGTGCACCGATGCCAGCAGCCGCTGGTTGCGCAAGTAGCCCAGCACCAGCCACTCGGGATGGGCGCCCAGCGTCATCAGCGTGACCAGCTCGCGCTTGTCCACGTACACGGTCAGGGCTCGCTCGGCGGGGATGTGGATGCGCTCGCGCTCGCCGCGCTCGTTGACCACCTCGACCGCCTGGGTCAGCGGGGCTTGCGCCTGCGTGAGGCGGGGCAGCCTGAAAAGGCCAGAGGGTGTGCAGTGGGTATCGTTTTGCATGGCGCCAGCGTACAGGCAAAAGAAAACGGCCCCTGCAAGGGGCCGTAATCAGCAAAAAACGTGTCAAGGTTTGGGCGCGGAGGCCGAGGGCATGGAGGTGCTGGGCGGGCTGCTGGCCGTGCCCGGCGGCGAGTGCGCACCTGCCGCTTCTGCGGGTTTGTCAGCAGGTGGCGTGTACGCAAAAGGCCCCGGATTCATGCAACCGGAAACGCTGGCCCCTTCAGGTGCTTTCTGGCGAAAGCGCGCGGCCACCTTGTCTTGCGCCAAGCACAGCTGGTAAGCCTCTACCTTGCCGCTCCAGGCAGACTTGGCAGCCGCTTCAGCGGCTTTGGCCTGTGCCTCCGGGGTGGCGGCTGGCAGTTTGGCCAAGGCCATACAAGAAACAGTGGCGGCCAGTACCGCCAGCAATGGGTTACGCATATTCATAGTCATGGTTTACCTCAGACCTGCGCCGCACGGCCCGCATCAGGAGAAACAGCCACCGGGCCACTGCGCTGGGCAGGAATCTTGCCCGTGCGCACATCTTCGGCCCACAGCGCGTGGTGCTCTTTCGCCCAGCCTTCAGAAACATAGCCCGTTTTCATGGCCTTGTAGGCACCGCGCATTCCCACGGTGCCCATATAGATATGGCCCAGAGTCAGCGCCATCATCCAAATGGCCAACGCAGCGTGCAGCATGTGGGCAATCTGCATCTGCCCACGCAACTCGCCCACGCCGGGGATGAGCTTGTCCAACACCAGGCCCGTGCCCACCACCACGATACCGGGGATGGTGATACCCCACCAGAACAGGCCTTTTTCGCCCGCGTTGAAGCGGTGCGAAGGCACCTGGTCATGGCCACCCAGCATGCCGCCCGCCTTGCTGAGCCAGACAAAATCAGCGCGGTTGGCAATGTTGTCTTTGACAAAGGTCACGATGATGACCAGCAACGACACGGCAAACAACGGGCCCATGAAGTTGTGCACGTTCTTCAAGGCAAAAGTCAGCCAGCCAAACAGCGCACTGCCCATCAGCGGCAGCAGGAAGAACTTGCCAAACGCCATCACGATGCCCGACAGTGCCAGCGCAATGAAGGCAAAGGCATTGGCCCAGTGCGCAGCGCGCTCAAACGGCGTGAAACGCTCGATGCGGCGACCCGTGTCGGGGTGCTCGTGGCCCATGGTGCCTTTAGTCAGGTAAAAAATGGACAGTGCCAGCAGCACAATGCCCAGCAAGGCGGCGCCATAAGGAATGATCCACTGGTTGCGCACCTGGCGCCAGGCCTCACCGGCGTTGGTCAAGCGCGATCCGGGGTACTGCACAAACGGCTGGATCAGGTTGCCTGCCTCGGGGGCCTGCGTTTTCGGCAGGCTGCTGTAGCCGGTCACGCCCTGCCCCACCTGGCGCCACATCGGCGCGTTGTTGCCGGGCTGCACCTGGGCGCGCTCGGCATTGGTCTGGCTGGCGTAGCCGCTGTCCTGGCTGGCGTCGGGTTTGACCTCAAAAATACTCTGACTCTGGATGCCAGCGATGACAGGCGCCGCCACAGCCGCTGGTGGCGATGGTGTGACCGCCGGGCTCGCGGGCGCCTGCGCCCAAGAGGCTGGCGCCAGGGCCGCGCTGCTGGCCACCAGCAAAGCGCACACAAGGTGTTTCATGGGTTTCATGGCGAACCTCGCAATCAAGGCATGCGGGAGTAGTCGTTCTGGCCGCGCTGCTGGCGTGCGCGCAGGTGCTGCTCCCAACTGGTTTTGTCGCCAGGCGTCCAGCCCTGCTGCACAAAATTGCTGCCCGTGCCCTGATAAGACGCCGTGTCTTTTTTCGAGCCGGTGGCTGTTTGTGGTCGCTCACCACAAGCTGCCAGCGCCAGCACAGCGGCCATGGCGCTCCCAATGACTACAGTGCGTTTCATGGCTTGGCTCCTTCGGTGGCCTGCACGGGCGGCTGACCGGCTTGTTTGGAGCCGTACGCTGTTCCCCAGCCCCATACCTCGGCACCTTTGCCGCGCTGCACCACACGGCTGCGGAAAATATCGGCCACCACATCGCCATCACCGGCCAGCAAGGCCTTGGTGGAGCACATTTCCGCGCAAGCGGGCAATTTGCCTTCGGCCAGGCGGTTGCGACCGTATTTCTCAAACTCTGCCTGGCTGCCGTTGGCCTCGGGGCCACCGGCACAGAAGGTGCATTTGTCCATCTTGCCGCGCATGCCAAAAGTGCCTTGCGACGGAAACTGCGGCGCGCCAAACGGGCAGGCATAGCTGCAATAGCCGCAGCCGATGCAGACATCCTTGTCGTGCAGCACCACACCTTCATCGGTGCGGTAGAAACAGTTGACCGGGCAAACGGCCATGCAAGGCGCGTCGCTGCAATGCATGCAGGCCACCGAGATGGACTTTTCGCCCGGCACACCGTCGTTGAGCGTGACCACGCGGCGGCGGTTCACGCCCCAAGGCACTTCGTGCTCGTTCTTGCAGGCAGTCACGCAGCCATTGCATTCGATGCAACGCTCGGCGTCGCAGATAAATTTCATTCGTGCCATGTCGGTCTCCAATCGGTGGTGGCTTTAGGCTTTTTCGATGTTGCAGACCGTGGTCTTGGTTTCCTGCATCATGGTCACGCTGTCGTAGCCGTAGGTCGTGGCGGTGTTAACGGCCTCCCCGCGCACGATGGGCGCTGCGCCCTTGGGGTAGTGCGCCAACATATCCACGCCCTGCCAGCGGCCCGAGAAGTGAAACGGCATCCAGACCGTGTCTGGGCCCACCCGCTCCGTGACCAGCGCCTGCACATTGAGCCGTGCGCCGGTGGGAGAACTGAGCCACACACGCTCGCCATTGCGGATGCCCCGGTCAGCTGCCGCCTTGGGGTTGATTTCCACAAAGGCCTCTTGCTGCAACTCGGCCAGCCAGGGATTGGAGCGGGTTTCCTCGCCACCGCCTTCGTACTCGACCAACCGGCCCGAAGTCAGGATGAGCGGGAATTTTTCATAAACCTTGTCCGCCACGTTCTTGTCCTGGATGGACTTGTAGAGCGTGGGCAAGCGCCAGAAGGCTTTTTTGTCGTCGTGGGTGGGGTATTTGGCCACCATGTCCGGGCGCGTGCCATACAAGGGCTCGCGGTGCTGCGGGATCGGATCGGGGAAGTTCCAGACCACCGCACGCGCCTTGGCATTGCCAAACGGGTGGCAACCGTGCACCTTCATGACCACGCGCTGTATGCCGCCAGACATGTCGGTCTTCCAGTTCTTGCCCTCAGCGGCGTTTTTTTCAGCGGCGGTGAGGTCATCCCACCAGCCCAGCTTTTTCAGCAGCACATGGTCAAACTCGGGGTAGCCGGTGGTGATGTCGGCACCCAAAGAGTGGGAGCCGTCTTCGGCCAGCAGCGTTTGACCATCGCGCTCCACACCAAAGTTGGCGCGGAAATTGCCACCACCGTCCATCACGTGCTTGGAGGTGTCGTACAGGTTGGGCGAGCCAGGGTGCTTGAGCTCGGGCGTGCCATAGCAAGGCCAAGGCAGGCCGAAGTAGTCACCCGCAAAGTCGTAGCCGGTTTCAGGGTCTT
>NZ_JAQUAL010000117.1:0-10291 GCF_028687295.1 Simplicispira sp. | reverse complement strand
GCCTTCGGGCCTGCCGCGCCGCTGCTGGCAGGCCGCCAGATGGGCAGCGATTTCAGCCGCCAGGACGGCTGGAGCATGTACCACGGCCAGGCGGTGCCGGGTTTTCCGGTGCACCCGCACCGGGGCTTTGAAACCGTGACACTGGTGCGCCAGGGCCTGATTGATCACTCTGACTCGCTGGGCGCGGCAGCGCGCTTTGGTGGCGGTGATGTGCAATGGATCACGGCGGGCAAAGGCTTGCAGCATTCCGAGATGTTCCCGCTGCTCGATGCCAGCGCGCCCAATCCGCTGGAGCTGTTCCAGGTCTGGCTGAACCTGCCTGCGCGCAACAAGATGGCCACGCCGCACTTCACCATGTTCTGGAACGAGCGCATTCCGCGCCTCATCCACCACGACGACCAGGGCCGCACCACCACCGTCACCGTGGTGGCGGGCGCCCTGCCGGGCACGGCGGCCCCGCTGGCGCCGCCGCCCGAGTCGTGGGCTGCGCAGCCCGATGCCGATGTGGCCATCTGGACGCTGCACCTGGCGCCCGGCGCCACCTGGACGCTGCCCGCTGCCCAGGCGGGCACGCGGCGCATGCTGTATTACTTTGTCGGCGACGGCCTGCGCCTGGGACTGCACGACGTGCCCGGTCACGCGGCGCTGGAGGTGGATGCCCGCCAAGACTGGCTGCTGACCAACACCGGCACCCAAGCCGTCGAATGCCTGGTGCTGCAAGGCCGCCCGATGGCCGAGCCGGTAGCGCAGTACGGCCCATTCGTGATGAACACGCAGCAGGAAATCATGCAGGCCATGCAAGACTACCGCCGCACACAGTTTGGCGGCTGGCCCTGGCCTGCCAGCGACCCGGTACACGGCCCACAGGCGCGCCGCTTTGCCCGCTACCCCGGCCAGGATCACGAAGTATTGCCGCCCGACGCCACGGCGTAAAATTCATGCCAAATCAGCCGCAAACGCTTACAGAGCAAGCGCAAGTAGCTATGATTTTTATCAGCCCCACCCCCTCTACGCAAGAGAAAGCACCGCATGAACATCACCGCCGATACCGCCGTCACGCTGAGCTACACCGTTACCAGCCTGGCAGGCAAGCCGCTGGACGCGGGCAGCCTGGCCTATTTGCACGGTGGCTACGACAACATCTTCCCCAAGGTCGAGGCAGCGCTGGACGGCCAGGCCGTGGGCTTTGCCACCACGCTGGAGCTGCCCGCTGCCGATGCCTTTGGTGAGCGCGATGAATCGCTGGTGCGCACCATCCCCAAGGCCGAGTTTCCGCCCGGCGTGAAGGTGGGTGGGCAACTGCAAGGTCTGGGCCCGGATGGCCAGCCGCAGGTGTTCAATGTGGTCAAGATCAAGGGCCCCGAGGTGCATCTGGACGGCAACCACCCGCTGGCCGGGCAGGCACTGAAGTTCAGCTGCAAGGTGACCGAGGTGCGCGCGGCCAGCGCCGAAGAAATTGTCCACCGCCATGTGCATGGCGCCCACGGCCACCAGCATTGAGCGACTGAATCGCTGGGCAACGGCACAGGGGCGGCGCCAGCCCGCCCCTCAGGTGCCCAGCAAGGCGGCCACCTCGTCGTCATCGACCGGGCCAAAGTAGCTGTAGCACTGGCCCACCGACCGAAAGGGCTCGGGCGTCTCCAGGCACACCACTTCGTCGGCCAGCAACTGGACTTTGCGCAGGGCCGCGTGGGCAGCCACCGGCACGGCGCACACCAGCCACAGCGGCCGGTGCGAACGCACCGCGTGCAACGCGGCCACCATGGTGGCGCCTGTGGCCAAGCCGTCATCCACCACGATGGTGGTGCGCCCCGCAGGGCTGATGGGCGCACGCAGGCGCGTGTACTGGCTGCGCCGGGTGTGGATGGTGCGCATCTGGGTGCGGGTTTCAGCGGCCAGGTAGTCGGCATCGGCGCCGTGCGAGGCGGCGCTGGGGTCGATGTAAGTCCAGCCGCTTTCATCGACGGCGCCGACGGCCAGCTCGGGCTGCAAGGGCGCACGCAGCTTGCGCGCCAGCACCACGTCAAACTCGCCGCCCAACTGGTCGGCCAGCAGTTTTCCCATGGGCACGCCGCCGCGCGGAATGGCCAGCACCAGCGGGTTGCGGCCCTGAAAAGCACTGAGCCGCTGGCACAGGCGCTGGGCGGCTTCTTCTCGATCACGGAACATGGCGAACCTTTGCAAGAGGGGTCAAGGGGGAGCGGGCGCTCCATCGCGCAGCGCGTGCGGCTGGAGCACATCCACCTTGAACGTGGGCTCGTAGGGTGGCACGTTGCACTCGATGATGTCGGACGGCGCCACGTCGAGGCGCACGCCCAGCACATCGGCATGCACAGGCAATCGGGCCACGCCCCGATCCACCAGAACGGCACAGCGAATCTGTGCGGGCTGCCAGCGGGCCAGGTACTCGACCACGCGCAGCAGGGAGTGCCCGGTGTAGAGCACATCGTCCACCACCAGCAAGGTGTGGCCTGCCAATGCCAGGTCGGCGTGCCGGGGCTCTTCGGTCAGCCGGGTTTCCGGGTACAACAGGGTCAAATCATCGGCATAGCGCTTGACCGAAAGGTCCAGGCGCAGCGGTATGGCCAGGCCATGGCGCTGCACCATCAGCGCAGTCAGCCGATCGGCCAGCGGTGCGCCACGGCGCAGCACCCCAATCACGGCCACCGGGGTACAACTGCCTGCCAGGCCACTGGCCAGTTGGCGCGCCATGGTGTTCATGACTGCGCCCAGTTGGGGGGTATCGTAGAGACAGGTGCGAACGCCTGGGGGTGCGGTCATGGTGAGACTCTCCAGTCTGGCGCAGGGGGCGGTGGGCAGGCGTCACGCTTGCGGCGCGGGCTCATCTGCGCTGCGTACCAGCAGCACGGGCACCGGGGCCACGCGCAGAACCTGCTCGGCATCGCTGCCCAGCAGCAGGCGGCTCACACCACGGCGACCGTGGGTACCCAGCACGATGAGGTCGGCAGGCCAGCTGCGAACCTGCTCCAGCACGGCATCGGCCAGACGCCGACCCGGGGCTTCATCCAGCACCACGTCGGCAGCAATGCCTTGGTCGATGGCCTGCGCCCGGGCCTGGTTGAGCAGCTCCTGGCCCGCCTCGTGCAGCACGGCAAAAATGTCCGTCGCCACCGGCGCGTAGGAGCCCAGAGCCAGCGCCGCCGAGAGCTCATCGGTCACGTGCAGCAAGCGCAACTGGCCACCGCTCAAACGCGCCAGCGCAATGGCTTGCTGCAAACCTTGCAAGGCGGTGGCGCTGCCGTCAACAGGAACAAGAATACGCTGGTACATATGGGCTCTCCTGGGTGCGGTGGTTTGGCTGGTGGGTACAAATGCCGGTGTTGTTGCGCGCCGGCCTCAGTGCCGGCGCAGCAGCGCCTGGCGCAGCAGGCGCGCGGCACGGTCACGGATATGCAAGGGGCTGTGGCCCGGTTGCGGCGGTTGCACGCGGGTGGCGCTGCAAGCGGCCAGAAAGTCGTGCAGGATGGCTGTGTCATCCAACGCGTTGTGGCCCTGGCGGTGGAATTCGGGGTGCCACTGAGTGGCGGCGATGTAGCCGCGCCCGGGGCCCGGACGGCGGCGAATGGCCTCGGGCACCACATCGGGGTGGCTGTAGGCCTCGATCTCAAAGTCCGGCGCCAGGCGTTTGATGCCCTGGTGGTGGATGCTGTTGACGCGCACGCGCCGCTGGCCCGGGTACAGCTGCGCCAGGCGCGAGCCGGGCACAAACTCCACCTGGTGGAAGTTCTGGTCGTAGGTGCTGGCGTTGCGGTGCTGCAAGGCGCCGGGGCGTTGGGTTTCGATGTCCTGGTAGAGCGTGCCGCCAAAGGCCACGTTGATCAGTTGCAGGCCCCGGCAGATGCCAAAAATGGGCTTGCCCGCCTGGGCAAACGCCTCGACCACGGCCAGGTCGTAGAGGTCACGCACGCGGTCGCCCTCCCACGCCTGGCGCAAAGGCGCCTCGCCATAACTGCCGGGCCAGACATCGGCGCCGCCGTGCATGACCACGCCATCGAGCCAGTCAGCGTAGTGCGCCAGCGTGACATCGCCGCGCGCTGTCTCGCCCGTGGGGCAAGGCACCATCACCACCATGGCACCGGCGGACATGATCCAGTGGGCCACCGATTGCTCGATGTACTGCAAGGTTTTGCCCGTGAACAGGGAACGCGACGGATCAGCGTGCGAGAAGCAGGCAGAAAGCCCGATTTTGAGGCGGCGTGAGGCTGGCATGCCCTGGTTGTAGCACCTGCGCCTGCGCGGGCCTGTAGGAGGGCACCGCAGACGCTGGAGCCGCCAGCGCAGTGGGGGGCGGGTGGCAACAATTGACATGCATCAAGCCTGTACCGCCCGCTGTCTGCACGATACCCGGCACTGGTTTACAGTGTTCGTGTCGGTACGATGCCGATCCATAGCTACAAAAGGAGCCCAACATGCAAGTTCAGGTACACACCAACGACCACATTCAAGGCGGCGAGTCGCTGGCACTCTGGATTCAGGAAGAAGCAGCAGCCCGGCTGGCACGCTTTCGCGAGCACATCACCCGTGTGGAAGTGTTCCTGACCGACGTGGACGCAGGCAAGTCAGGGGTTAACGACAAGCGCTGCCGCCTGGAAGCACGCCCCGCCGGGCACCAGCCGATCACCGTAACGGCCGATGCCGACAAGGTGGCCAGCGCTTTCACCAGCGCCGCCGACAAGCTGATCCGCGCACTGGACGCTGACCTGGGCCGCATCAAGGACAAGAACGCCCGCGAAACCATTCGCACCCTGGAGGAATGAGCCCCCCGCCCCGCGCTGGCCAATGCCGCAGCGGGGCTTGATTAGCTCACTTTTCAGGAGCTGCAAGCGCTTGTACAGCAAGCCTTGCAGCTCTTTTTTATGCCTCTTTTAGCCATGACCCACACCCACGATACCGAGCAGCGGCTGGCCGACCTGGAAATCAAAGCCAGTTTCAATGAAGACCTGCTGGACCAACTGAACCTGACCATTTACCGCCAGCAGCAGCACATCGACTGGCTGCTGCAAGAGGTGCGCCGCCTGGGCCAGCAGCAGCCCGAGGGCGGCGGCGCTGCACCGCGCAGCCTGCGCGATGAGCTGCCGCCGCACTACTGACAGCGCGCAGTGCAGGCGCGGCGGCGGCGCCCACACTGCGGGGCTCAGTGCGCCGTGTCAGGCAACGCTGAGGGCACCGGCCTGGGTCAGCCGCTCGGGCACCAGCAGCAGGCTCATTTCTGCCTGGCCCATGATGCCCAGCTCCTCGGCGGTCAGTGCAATGGTCTTGCCACTGGCCATGGCCGCCTTGGCAATGGAGGCAGATTTCTCGTAGCCGATGAGGGGGTTGAGCGCCGTCACCAGCGTGATCGACTCGGCCATGCGCTGGGCCAGCAGCGGGTGGTTGGCCTCAATGCCTTCGACGCAGTTGACCTGCAAGGTCTGGCAAGCGCGCGCCAGGTGCGTCAGGCTTTGGTGCAGCGCCCAGCCCATCAGCGGCTCAAAGGCGTTGAGCTGCAACTGGCCGCCTTCCGAGGCCATGGTGATGGCCACGTCGTTGCCAATCACCTCAAAGCACACCTGGTTCATCACCTCCGGAATCACCGGGTTGACCTTGCCCGGCATGATGGACGAGCCCGCCTGGCGCGCAGGCAGTTTGATGTCGCCCACACCGGCCTGCGGGCCCGACGAGAGCAGGCGCAGGTCGTTGCTGATCTTGGACAGTTTGGTGGCGATGCGTTTCAGAATGCCCGAAATATCGACAAAAGCGCCGGTATCGGACGTGGCCGCAATCATGTCGGCGGCGGGCGTGACGGGTACGCCCGAGAGGCGCGCCAGCTCGGGGATGACCACATCGACATAGCCCACGGGGGCATTGATACCGGTGCCAATGGCGGTGCCGCCCAGGTTCACTTCGGTCATCAGGTGGGCCGACTCGCGCAGGCGCGCTTCGTCGGCGGCAATCATGCTGGCAAAGGCGGTGAACTCCTGGCCCAGCGTCATCGGCACGGCGTCTTGTAGTTGTGTGCGGCCGATTTTGAGGACGGGAGCGAATTCACGCGCCTTGGCTTCAAACGCACCGCGCAGGCTGGCCAGGGCGTCCAGCAGCGCCTGGATTTCGAACCAGGTGGCCAGCTTGAGCGCGGTGGGATAGGCGTCGTTGGTGCTTTGCGAGGCGTTGACGTGGTCGTTGGGGTGAACAACGTCGTAGCGGCCTTTGGGCAATCCCAGGTGCTCTAGTGCACGGTTGGCGATCACCTCATTGGCGTTCATGTTCGTGGAGGTGCCAGCGCCGCCCTGAATGACATCGACCACAAACTGGTCGTGCAGCTGCCCGGCGATCAGGTCGTCACAGGCTTGGGCAATGGCGTGGGCTTGGGTGGGGTTGATGGCGCCGAGCTGCAAGTTGGCGTGGGCAGCGGCTTTTTTGACGAGGGCAAAGGCACGGATGAGTTGGGGCATGTGGGCCACGGTGCGGCCGGTGATGGGAAAGTTCTCCACCGCACGGGCGGTGTGAACCCCCCAGTAGGCTGCGGGAGGGATGGTCTTGACTCCGATGAAGTCGCTTTCTTGGCGCATGAAACAGTCTCAGTAAGGTGACAAAAAACGGATGGCACCCGCCCGAACCGGCCCGGCGCCACCAGTGCAAAAGCCCTGCCGAAGGGAACTGGAAAACCAGTCCCCGAAAGCAGGGCTCCGGGGCAGATTATGTCCCGCTGCGGCATGGCCCCCATACTGATCGGCATAACCATAGCGACTCCCGTGTCGCCCACCTTGCACTCAATCCTGGCAGAGCAGCCCCTGTACCGGGCGGACGCTGCGCTCGGCGGCACCATCCAAAGTGAAGGCGTTGGCCATGTGCGCCAGGTGGGTGGCCTGGTCTTGCAGGCTGACTGCTGCTGCGGCGGCCTGTTCCACCAGTGCAGTGTTTTGCTGGGTACCGTCTTCCATGTGGACGATGGCCTGGTTGATCTGCTCAATGTCGTGGATTTGCTCGCTGCTGGCCTGGCTGATCTCGGCCATGATGCCGGTGACGCGCTGCACATTGGCCACGATCTCCTGCATGGTCTGGCCCGCCTCCTGCACCAGCGCGCCACCACTTTGCGCCTTGTTGACCGAATCGTTGACCAGCGCACTGATCTCCCGTGCCGCAGCTGAGGAGCGCTGCGCCAGGTTGCGCACCTCGCTGGCCACCACGGCAAAGCCGCGTCCCTGCTCGCCCGCGCGCGCCGCTTCCACGGCTGCGTTGAGCGCCAGGATGTTGGTCTGGAACGCGATGGAGTCAATCACGCCATTGATGTCGGCAATCTTGCGCGACGACTGGTTGATCTCATCCATCATCGTCACCACGCCCGACACCACGGCGCCACCCTTGAGTGCCACCTGCGATGCCGACTGGGCCTGGTGGTTGGCCTGGGCCGCACTGTCGGCATTGCGCCGAACGGTCTGGGTGAGCTTGTCCACCGAGGCCACTGTATTGCCCAGCGCGTGGGCTTGCTGCTCGGTGCGCGCCGACAGGTCGCGGTTGCCCGAGGCGATTTCAGAGGTGGCGGTTTCCACCGACCTGCTGGTGTCGCGTATCTGGTGCAGCACGGTGGCAATGTTGTCGGCAAAACGGTTATAGGCCTGGGCGATCTGGGTGAGTTCGTCCGACCCCGATGCCTCCAGGCGGTGCGTGAAATTACCCTCTCCAGCCGCGGTGATGGCCAGACGCAGGCCCTGCAACCGCGCCAGCGCCCGGCTGATAGCGAAGTACAGCAGGGCGGCAGCCACCAGTGCAATGACCACCGATGACAACACCGAGGTCGTGAGCATCGTGCCCAGACCAGCGGTGACTTCGGCATGGTCGATGACGAGTGCCAGGCGCCAATCCGAGCCTGGCACCACGTGGGAGTACACCATGGCGGCGCGCCCACTGAAATCCAGGGTGGGTACTTCTGTGGTGCGGGTGGGCTCCAGCAGCGGCAGCGACAAATCGGGGTGAATGGCCGTGATCGGCTTGAGCGTCAAATCCCGGTCGGGGTGTGCAATCACCGTGCCGGTGCCGCTGACCAGAAAAGCAAAGCTGTGGGGCGTGGGCCGGATGGCACCAATCGCGGTAATGACCGCCTCCAGCATGACGTCACCGGCCACCACGGCCTGCACCTGGCCAGGGCTGCCGACCAAATCAGAAAACGTGATGATCAGCTTGCCCGTGCTGGCACCGATGAACGGCTGGGTAATCGCCGCCCCGCCTGCTCGCACCGCCCCCTTGTACCAGGCGCGCTGGGTGGGGTCGTAATCGGCAGCGCGCGCCCGGTTTTCAGAAAAAACAAAATGCTTGTCTGGAAAACCCATGTAGGCCTGATCGAATTGCGCCGCCTGCACCGCAGTTTGCAGCATGGGCACCGGATTGTCAGAGGTCACATGGGGCTTGAGTGACGCCACCACACGTTGCTTGGCCTGCAGCCACTGGCCTAGCGCAGTGCTGTGGGCACGCACCAGCGCGGCAGACTGGCTGTTGATCATGTCCATACTGCTGCTGCGGGTCATCAGCAAATTGGTGGTAGCAACGATCACCATCGCCAACATAACGATGCCAACGCACAGTGCCACCATGCGTGTTCGGAGAGAGGAAAACATAGGCAGATGTGGCAACGCCCTGTTGAAGGGGTGCAAAGTGCAGTGGACCGAGGCAAGAATGCCGTTTTATCGCACTACTCCACCCTGTGCGCGGCAAAAGATGGAGTAGTTCACAAAGTCCGCTTGTCAGCGGGGTAATACCGCTCAGTGTGCAGCGGCGCTGGCTGCGCCCACGCCCGTTTGGGCACGAACGTACTGGTCGTCAAAGGCGGCACGCTCCATCCGGGCTTGTTCACTGTTGTCCAGCTTGGAGAACACGTAAATGCAAAGGAAGGCCAGCGGCATGGCAAACAGCGCTGGCTGGGTGTACGGGAACAGCGGTGCTGCGTTGCCCAGCACATCCACCCACACCGACTTGGAGAACACCACGAACAGCACCGAGCTGATCAGGCCGGTATAGCCGCCCACCAGCGCGCCGCGCGTGGTCAGGCCGCGCCAGTACATGGACATCAGCAACACTGGAAAGTTGGCGCAGGAGGCCACGCCAAAAGCCAGCGCCACCATGAAAGCCACGTTCATCTTCTCGAAGGCCACACCCAACAGCACCGCCACCACGCCCAGACCCAGCGTGGCCATCTTGGATACACGGATCTCCTTTTCTTCGGACACATTGCCTTTCATGATGACGCGCGCATACAGGTCGTGCGAAATGGCCGATGCACCCGCCAGGGCCAGACCCGCCACCACGGCCAGGATGGTGGCAAAAGCCACCGCCGACAAAAAGCCCAGCAGCAAATTGCCGCCTGCGGCCTTGGCCAGGTGCAGCGCCACCATGTTGCCGCCGCCAATCAGCTTGCCAGCGACGTCGCCGCCCTCAAAGAACTGCGGGTCGGTGCCCACCAGCACAATGGAGCACAGGCCCATGAAGGCAATCACGTGGAAGAAGAAGGCGATGATGCCGGAGGCATAAAACACCGACTTGCGCGCTTCTTTGGCATTGGTCACGGTAAAAAAGCGCATCAGGATGTGCGGCAGTCCGGCAATGCCGAACATCAGGCCCAGGCCCATCGAAATGGCCGTCACCGGATCTGCCAGCAGGCTGCCCGAGGCCAGCAGATTGGGGCCCAGCTTGTGCACTTCCATGGCGCGGTTGGTCAGGGTCTCGAAGCTGAAGCCAAACTGGCTGAACGCCAGCAGCATGATGGCGGTGCCGCCCGTCAGCAGCATGCACGCCTTGATGATCTGCACCCAGGTGGTGGCGACCATGCCGCCAAAGATGACGTACACCATCATCAGCACACCGACGATGACCAGGGCCACGTTGTATTCCAGCCCGAACAGCAGCTTGATGAGTTGCCCGGCACCCACCATTTGCGCCACCAGGTAAAAGCACACCACCACCAGCGAACTGATCGCGGCCATGGTGCGCACCTGCCCCTGGTTGAGGCGGTAGGCGGTGATATCGGCAAAGGTGAACTTGCCCAGATTGCGCAGGCGCTCGGCCATCAGGAACAGGATGATGGGCCAGCCGACGAAGAACGCGACCATGTAGATATAGCCATCCACGCCTTGGCCGTAGATCATGGCCGTCAGCCCCAGCAGCGTGGCGGCAGACATGAAGTCGCCGGCAATGGCCAGGCCGTTTTGCTTGCCGCTGATGCCGCCACCGGCGGTATAGAAGTCCGATGCCGACTTGGAGCGGCCCGCCGCCCAGTAGGTGATGCCCAGCGTCATCAGCA
>NZ_JAQUAL010000116.1:0-10366 GCF_028687295.1 Simplicispira sp. | reverse complement strand
TGACGTGCCTACACCCCACTCCACGCCCCCCGCCCCGGCCATCGACTTTGACGAGGCCTACTACCAGCGCTTTTACTTCGACCCCAAAACCAGCGTGGCCGACCCGCAGCACATCGAGCGCCTGGGCGCCTTTGTGTGCAGCTACCTGCACTACCTGCGCGTGCCGGTGCTGCGCGTGCTGGATGTGGGCTGCGGCATCGGGCTGTGGCGCGATGTGGTGGCGCGGCATTTTCCGCAGGCGCAGTTCCACGGCGTGGAGGTCAGCGCCTACCTGTGCGAGCGCTTTGGCTGGGAGCGCGGCTCGGTGCTGGACTACCGCGCCAGCGCGCCGTTTGACCTGGTGATCTGCCAGGGCGTGCTGCCCTACCTGAACGCCGCCGACGCCCAGGCCGCCATGCGCAACCTGGCGCGCCTGAGCCAGGGCGCGCTGTACGTCGAGGCTGTCACGCGCGAAGACTGGGAGCAGGACATCGTCGATCAAACCCTGACCGACACGCGCCAGTACCGCCACCGCGCGCAGCTGTACCGGCGCACGCTGGCCGAGGGCTTTACCGAAATCGGCGGCGGCCTGTGGCTGAGCCACCGCGCTGAAGTACCGCTGTTCGCCCTCGAACATATGGGCGGGCGATGAGCAGGGCGGGCCTGGTTGGCGCTGGCGCAGGCGCGGCTACAGCGGCAGCACCTGCCACGTTAACGGCACCCGCTGCGCTGGTAGCAGCGGCCGAACAGGCGGCGCCCCATGCCACAGCTACGGCAGCAGCGCCCATGCCTGCGCCACCCCACGCTGTCTCGCGCCTGCGCACGGCGCGGCTGGCGCGCAGTGCCAAGCCGTTTCTGGCGCGCGGTGGCTCGCGGGTGCTGCGCTGCCCGGACTGCCGTGTGGCCCTCAGCCACTGTCTGTGCAGCCTGCGCCCGCAGGTGGCTACGCAGGCGGGCATGTGCCTGATCATGGCCGACATCGAGCCGCTCAAGCCCAGCAACACCGGCTGGCTGATTGCCGACGTGGTGGCCGACACCTGGGCCTTTGGCTGGGCGCGCACCGAGGTCGATCCGGCCCTGCTGGCGCTGCTGGCCGATCCGCAGTGGCAGCCGGTGCTGGTGTTTCCGGGCGAGTTCGTCGCGCCGCAGCGGCTGCTGACGACGTGGCCGGGGGCAGACAGCACCCATGCCCATGCCAGCGCAGGTGGCACTGGCTCCACGGCCAACGCCAACCCTGGTGGTGCCTGCGCAGCAGAGGCACCCCAGGCCACCGAGGTACTCCGGGATGCCGCTGCCACCGACAGTACCCGCGCCGCGCCCCCCGCAACCGCTTCCGCCCGGCGCCCGCTGTTTGTGCTGCTGGACGCCACCTGGTCGGAGGCACGCAAGATGTTCCGCAAAAGCCCCTACCTCGACCACCTGCCGGTGCTGAGTTTGCAGCCCGATCAGCTCTCGCGCTACCGCCTGCGCCGCTCCCGGCGCGAAGACCATTTCTGCACCGCCGAGGTCGCCGCCCTGTGCCTGGAGCTGGCGGGCGAGCCCCACGCCGCGCGCACACTGGAGGCCTACCTGGACGTGTTCACCCACCACTACCTGCAAGCCAAGCAGCAACTGCCGGTGGATTGGCACAGCGCGGCGCATACCCAGCTGCGCAGCCTGCGCCCGCCAGATGTGCCAGCGGATGCGGATGCGCCCGGCAGCCGCCAGAACCATCAAAATGTATAGCTGCTTGCGCCCGAAATGTAAGGGCTGGAGGCCCATTGAGGCCTGATTTTTTTCTGCCTGGCAGTGCTGCGCCACACAGCACGCCCACCACCGCCTATTCGCTCCCGAATCAATAGCTTCTTACGCTTATTTCATAAGGGCTAGAGGCCAATTTGACCTGCATTTTCCTGGGCGATGGCACGGAACGGCGCCGACACCCGCGCATCCTGCGCCACCGCCTGCCAAAAGCGATGCGCCAGCGCCTGGGCCTGCGCCCATTCGCTCAGGGTGGCAGTGCTGGGCTGCAAAGCGCGTTGGGCAAAATCGCGCGCCACCAGCTCACCGCCGACGGGGGCGTAGAGCATGGGCAGCATGTCGTAGGTGGGCGACAGCGCCCAGTCGTCGCCGTCCAGCACCAGCGAGATGTTGCCGTAATGGCGATCGGTGTTGGCAATGAGCTGGCCGTAGGCTTCCAGCAGGCGCAGGGTGCGGGCGTCGCCGGGGCGCAGCAGTTGGCGCTCGGCCATGCGCTGGGCGGTGGCAGCCCAGTTGTCGATCTCGCCCACGTATTCGGCGTTATAGACCTGTAGCGACACCATGCCGATGCGCCCCGCCTGCGCGCCGGGGTGGGTGACGGGCCTGCGGTCAAAGCGCTCGGACTCCAGAAACACCCGGCCCCCGCCCATGAACAGCTGTGTGCGCGCAGCAGGCAGCCCGGCCTGGGCCAGCGTGTGCAGCGCCAGGTGCTCGCACACCAGCAAATCGCGGATGCGCTGGTGTGCGGGCGCATCGCCAGCCGGTGAGAACTTGACAATCACTGGCCGCCCGGCGGTGATGGTGCAAAACTTGGGCTGCTCACCCCCCGCCGACGAACCCGGGTGCGTGCCCTGCATGGCCTGCTCGGCCAGGCGCGGGTACTCGTCTGCCGATGCCACCCGGCTGGCGCGTGCAGGCAGCGTGTGAAAACGCGCAAACGCCGCCTCGCCCACGATGAGGTTGCCCGGCAAGTCGTCGCCGTACAAGGCCATGGCGCGCAGCACGTCGTCATCGCTCCAGTGGCGCGGGTCGTGGCCCAGTTGCAGCTCGGGGTGGGCGTGGGCAAAGGTGCGGCCCATGAAGCCTTGGGGGCGCATGTCGTCCAGAAACCACGGCAAGCCGTCGTGGCGGCGGTGTTCGCCATCGACCTCATCCACCCAAAACGCTCCCCCTTCCAGCGCCACCATGCGCGCAAAGGGCGCTGGCTGGCCCTGCGCGTCCACACACACCACGGCCACCGTGCGGCCCACACCGGGCACCTGGCGCGCCAGCACGTAGCGCTGCGAGCGCGCCGCGCCGACCTTTTGCACCTGGCCCGACTGGATCAAGGGCGCCAGCGCGCGCGAGACCGTGGGCTGGCTGACGCCCAGCAGGCGCTGCAAGTCGGCGCTGGAGAGTACGCTGCCTTGTCGGCGCAGGGCTTGCAAGGCGTGGGCGGTGAGATCGTTTTGTGGTGTCATGAATGGTGGCATGAATAGATACTTTTTAAAAATATCTATATATTTCAAATATTTATAAAATTTTCTGAATAGATTATGCAGCGCAGATTTTTGCTCATTGCCGGGGCGGCAGCCGTGGCCGGCGCACTGGGCGCCTGTGCCAGTGCGCCCTCGCACACCGTGCTGCCGCTGGCGCAGTTGCAGCAGACGCTGGCACAGCGCTTTCCGCGCACGCACACGCTGGGCGGGGCGCTGGTGCAGCTGCAATGGCAGGCGCCGCAGTTGCAAGCGCTGCCCGAGCGCAACCGGCTGCGCGCGCAGCTGGCCGTGCAGGTGTCGGGGCCGCTGCTGCGGCGCAGCGTGGACGGCACGCTGGCGCTGGACTTTGCCCTGCGCTACGAAGCCAGCGACGCCACACTGCGCGCCACCGATGTGCGCCTGGGCACGCTCGACTTTCCCGGCCTGCCCCCGGCCACGGCGGCGCTGGTGAACACCGCCGCAGGGCCGCTGGCGGCGCAGTGGCTGGGCGAGGTGGTGCTCTACACCCTGCGCCCGCAAGACCAGGCGCGCCTGGCCGCCCGGGGCCTGCAGCCGGGCGCCATCACCGTCACAGCGCAGGGCCTGGAGGTGCAGTGGCTGCGGCCAGGCACACCGTAGATTGCGCAATCTACTATCAAATCAATAGCTACCAGCGCTTTCTGTACGGGCCTTGAAAGCCATTTTGGCGCTTTATTTACCACGCTGCGCCCAGTCACCGCAGAGCGCACCCCAGGGCGGTGCAGCGCAGTGCCCTGCACGCCCTTGCCCGCCAGAGGCGCCCCGCCGGGGCAAAATCACCCCCTATGAGCTGGAACCGCACCCTATCCAACGACTTCAGCCAGGCCACCGCCCTGGTCGCTGATGCCAATACCTCCACCCGCAGCGTCATGGGCGCGCAGCTGCGTGAGCTGGGCGTGAAATCCATCCGCCAGGTCTCGCGCGCCAGCGATGCCCGCAAGCACCTGGAGGCACAGACTTTCGACATCGTGCTGTGCGAACAAAACTTTCCACAGGAATCCATCACCGGGCAAGAGCTGCTGGACGACTTGCGCCGGGGCGGCATGCTGCCGCTGGCCACCATCTTCATCATGGTCACGCCCGAGGCCTCGTATGCCAAAGTGGCCGAGGCGGCCGAGTCCATGCTCGACGGCTACCTGCTCAAGCCCTTCACTGCCGCGCGCCTGCAAGAGCGCATTGCCCAGGCACGCCAGCGCAAAGTGGCCCTGCAAGAGATTTACCAGCTGATTGAAGACCAGTCGTTCATCCAGGCCGCGCGCCTGTGCCTGACGCGCTTCAACGAGCGCGCACCGTACTGGAACTTTGCCGCCCGCATCGGCGCCGAGCTGCTGCTGCGCCTGGCGCGCTTTGAGATGGCGCAAAAGCTCTACGAGGCCATGCTCACCGCCGAACCCGCCCCCTGGGCGCGCCTGGGCCTGGCGCGGGTGCAGCTGGAGATGGGCCAGCCGCACAAGGCCAAGCCGCTGCTGGAGGCCCTGCTGGCCGACGAGCCCAGCTACGCCGATGCCTGCGACAACTTTGCCCGCACGCTGGTGGAACTGGGCCAGTTTGAAGAAGCGCTGAAGGCCTACAAGACCTCGACCGACCTCACGCCCGCCTCGATTGCGCGGCTGCAACGCCACGGCATGCTGGCCTTTTACCTGGGCGATAAACCCACCGCCGTGGCGCTGCTGGAGCGCTCGGTGCGGCTGGGCCTGGGCTCGAAGATGTTCGATGGCCAGACCCTCACGCTGCTGGCCATGCAGCGCTTTGAGATCGACGAGCCCAAGCAGTTTCGGCAGTTCTTCAAAGACCAGCAGGCCATGTCCGAGCGCAACCCCGAATCGGTGCGGCTGCGGCGCATGGTGCAGGCGCTGCATGTGCTGGACGCCTGCCTGTACCAGGGCGCGCCCGAGACGCTGGAAGCGCTGAGCCATTTGACAGAGCCGATTTTGCAGCCCGACTTTGACTTTGAGGCCGCCTGCAACCTGCTCTCGGTGCTGGCCCTTCTGGCCACCAAAGACATTATTCCGCCCGATGGCGAACGCACCGTGCAGACGCTGGGCCTGCGTTTTGCCACCTCCATGGCCATGTGCGAGCTGCTGATGGGCGCCGCCTACAAGCACGAGCGCACCTGCGAGCTGCTGCAAGCGAGCAACACCCAGGTGCTGCGCCTGCTCGACCAGGCCCTGGCGCCCAGCCGCAGCGGCGAACCCGGCACCGCAGGCAAGGCCGTCGAGACCCTGCTGGCCCAGGGCGTGGCCACGCTCAACGCCAAGGTGATTGAAACGGCCTGGCGCGTGCTGCAACGCTACGAAAGCGACATCGCCAACGCCACCGAGCTGGCCGAGAAGATCGAGCCCTGGCGCCAGGCACTGGGCAGTGCCTACAACAAGCCCGTGCTGGGCGACCGCAACATGCGCCAGTCGGGCGGCGTGAGCCTGCGCGGCATGGACTCGGCACCGCTGCAACCCACCATGGGCGCAGCGCACCACGCCCACGCCGTCTGAGGGCCTTGCGCACGCCCGGCGCGGTAGCGGCTCAATGGGGAAACCCGTAGGGCGTGAACCGGCTCTGGTTTTCATCGACCTCCAGCGTGCGCCCGACATACGGAAAGGCGCGCTGCGGGCAACGGTCGCGCTCGCACACCTTGCAGCCCATGCCGATGGGGGTGGCGGCCTCGGGGGTCTGCAAATCCAGCCCCTGGGCATAGACCAAGCGCCCGGCGTGGCGCACATCGCAGCCCAGGCCGATGGAGAACGTGCGGCGCGGCGAGCCATAACCGCCCTGGCTGCGCGCAATGGAGCGGGCCACCCACAGGTAGCGCCGCCCGTCCGGCATGTTGGCCAACTGCGCCAGGATGCGGCCCGGTTGGCCAAAGGCTTCGTACACGTTCCACAAAGGGCAGGTGCCGCCCGTGCGGCTGAAGTGAAAGTGTGTGGCCGACTGGCGCTTGGAGATGTTGCCCGCCCGGTCCACGCGCACAAAGAAAAACGGCACCCCCGGCGCACCCGGGCGCTGTAGCGTGCTCAGGCGGTGGCACACGGTTTCAAAGCCCACGCCAAAGCGCTGCTCCAGCAGTTCGATGTCATAGCGCAGCGACTCGGCTGCCGCCAGAAATGGCCCATACGGCAACAGCAAGGCCCCCGCAAAGTAGTTGGCCAGGCCCATGCGGGCCAGCTTGCGGGCCGCCGTGTCGTGGGCCAGCTGCGGCACGCGGATCAGCGCATCAATGGTGTCGGCGTGCTCCAGCAGTGCCCATTGCGTGCCCAGCTGGAATGCCTGCTGCGCGCCGTTGAGTTCGGCGGCCAGCTGCAAGGTGCGCCGCTCAGGGGCAAAGCTGCGTTTGCCATGCGCCGCATCCTCGGTGCGCTCCATGCGCACACCGTGGCGCAGTTCCAGGCGCTGCGCCAACCAGTGCGCCAGCGCGTCGCCCTGCGCCTGGGCTTGGGTGGCCAGGGCTTCGGCGGCGCGGTCGAGCACGTCGAAATGGTTCTGGTGGGCAAAGAAAAAGTCCCGCACCACCTCAAAGGGCATGGCCGTGGGCGCGGCGGCATCGGAGCGGCCATCGCCCAGGCGCAGGGACATCATCTCGATGCGCTCCATGGCCTCCAGGTGCCGGCGGTGCAGCGCCAGCACGGCCTGGCCCAGGGCGGGCATCTGCGCGGCCACCTCTTGCAGCTCGGGCAGCGCCACGGGCTGGGCGGCATCGGCAAATACCTCTTTCAGCCCGGCAATCAAGCGCGCCTCGTCGTCCTCGGAAAACTCCTGGATATCGACGCTCAGGGTGCGGTTGAGCTTGAGCAGCACCGACACCGTGAGGGGCCGCTGGTTCTGCTCGATCTGGTTCAGGTAGCTGGGCGAGAGGCCCAGGGCATGGGCCAGGGCGATTTGCGACATGCCCCGCTCCGCACGCAGTTTGCGCAGCTTGACGCCCATGAAAGTCTTTTTCACAGCACCCCCGAGAGCAGCGACAAATTTGCAAAATTTGCAATTTTATGGATGGTGTTTCGCAAGATTTCGCCTTTTTAGCTCTGTTGGGAACCGGGTATTTTGCGTAAATTGCGAAGAATGACAACCCCCGGAGACCACCCCATGACCACCCCGACCGCAGACAGCGCTGCCCCTGCCAGCGCCAGCTTCAAGCCCAAGAAATCCGTCGCCCTCTCGGGCGTGACCGCAGGCAACACCGCGCTGTGTACGGTCGGCAAAACGGGCAACGACCTGCACTACCGGGGCTACGACATTCTGGACATGGCCCAGGTGTGCGAGTTCGAGGAAGTGGCCCACCTGCTGGTACACGGCAAGCTGCCCACGCGCGCTGAACTCCAAGCCTACAAAGCCAAGCTGCGCGCCCTGCGCGGCCTGCCCGGCAGCGTGAAGGTGGCGCTGGAGCAATTGCCCGCCGCCAGCCACCCCATGGACGTGATGCGCACCGGCGTCTCGGCCCTGGGCTGCGCCCTGCCCGAAAAAGACGACCACAACCTGCCCGGCGCGCGCGACATTGCCGACCGCCTGATGGCCAGCCTGGGCAGCATGCTGCTGTACTGGTACCACTTCAGCAACTCGGGCCGGCGCATTGAGGTGCAAACCGATGACGACTCCATCGGCGCGCATTTTCTGCACCTGCTGCACGGCGCCAAGCCCTGCGATGCATGGGTGCGGGCCATGCACACCTCGCTGAACCTGTACGCCGAGCACGAGTTCAACGCCAGCACCTTCACCGCGCGCGTGATTGCGGGCACGGGCAGCGACATGTATTCGAGCATTGCCGGGGCCATTGGCGCGCTGCGCGGCCCCAAGCACGGCGGCGCCAACGAGGTGGCGTTCGAGATCCAGAAACGCTACGACAACCCCGACGAGGCAGAACACGACATCCGCCGCCGCGTGGCCAACAAAGAGGTGGTGATCGGCTTTGGCCACCCGGTCTATACCGTGAGCGACCCGCGCAATGTCGTCATCAAGGAGGTGGCGCGCCAGCTCTCGCTGCAAGCCGGCAGCAGCAAGATGTACGACATTGCCGAGCGACTTGAGCGCGTGATGTGGAAAGAGAAAAACATGTTCCCCAACCTCGACTGGTTCAGCGCCGTGAGCTACCACATGATGCAGGTGCCCACCGCCATGTTCACGCCGCTGTTCGTCATGGCGCGCACCAGCGGCTGGGCCGCGCACGTGATCGAGCAGCGCCTGGACAACAAGATCATCCGCCCCAGCGCCCACTACACCGGGCCGGACGACCAGCGGTTTGTGCCCATCGAAGAACGCCATTGAAGCAAAAACCATAGCTGCCAGCGCTTGTCATATGCAGCTTTCAGCCTGTTTTTGTGCTGAAAGCAACGTCCACCAAGCGCAAGCAGCTCACAAAAAAAGAGCAAATCTGTCCCGCCCCATGATGAACACTGCCCACCGCAAACCCCTTCCCGGCACTGCCTTGCAGTATTTCGACGCGCACGAGGCCGTCGAACAACTCCAGCCCGGCGCCTGGGCCCAGCTGCCCTACACGGCGCGCGTACACGCCGAAAACCTGGTGCGCCGCGCCGACCCCGCCCAGCTGAACGACTACCTGCGCCAGCTCATCGAGCGCCAGCGCGACATGGACTTTCCGTGGTTCCCGGTGCGCGTGGTGTGCCACGACATCCTGGGCCAGACGGCGCTGGTGGATTTGGCCGGGCTGCGCGACGCGATTGCCAAGGAGGGCGGCGACCCAGCCGCCGTGAACCCGGTGGTGCCAGTGCAGCTCATCGTGGACCACTCGCTGGCCGTAGAGTGCGGCGGCTTTGACCCCGACGCCTTTGCCAAAAACCGCGCCATTGAAGAGCGCCGCAACGAGGATCGCTTCCACTTCATCGAGTGGACGAAGAAGGCGTTTACCAACGTCCAGGTCATCCCGGCGGGCAACGGGATCATGCACCAGATCAACCTGGAGAAGATGTCGCCCGTGGTGTACGTACAAGACGGCGTGGCTTTCCCCGACACCTGCGTGGGCACCGACAGCCACACGCCGCACGTCGATGCGCTGGGCGTGATCGCCGTGGGCGTGGGCGGCCTGGAGGCCGAGAACGTGATGCTGGGCCGCGCCAGCTGGATGCGCCTGCCCACCATCGTGGGCGTGGAGCTGACGGGCGCGCCCCCCAGCGGCATCACCGCCACCGACACCGTGCTGGCGCTGACCGAATTCCTGCGCCAGGAAAAAGTGGTGGGCGCCTACCTGGAGTTCTACGGCGCGGGCGCGCAGGGCCTGTCGGTGGGCGACCGCGCCACCATCAGCAACATGTGCCCCGAATACGGCGCCACTGCCGCGCTGTTCGCCATCGACGCGCAGACACTGGCCTACCTGCGCCTGACGGGCCGCGACGAGGCGCAGGTGCAGCTGGTGGAAACCTATGCCAAAACGGCAGGCTTCTGGGCCGACACGCTGCGCGAGGTGCAGTACGAGCGCGTGCTGCGCTTTGACCTCGCAAGCGTGGTGCGCAACATGGCCGGGCCATCGAACCCGCACCGGCGCCTGCCCACCTCACAGCTGACCGAGCGCGGCATTGCCGGTGCCGTGAAGCTGGAGATGGCCCGCGCCGACGAGGCCGAAGGGCGCATGCCCGATGGCGCCGTCATCATTGCCGCCATCACCAGCTGCACCAACACCAGCAACCCGCGCAACGTGATTGCCGCCGCACTGCTGGCGCGCAACGCGCGCCGCCTGGGCTTGGTGCGCAAGCCCTGGGTCAAGACCTCGCTGGCGCCCGGCTCCAAGGCCGTGGAGCTGTATTTGAAGGAGGCCGGCCTGATGGAAGACCTGGAGGCGCTGGGCTTTGGCATCGTCGGCTTTGCCTGCACCACCTGCAACGGCATGAGCGGCGCGCTGGAGCCGAAAGTCCAGCAAGAGATCATCGAGCGCAACCTCTACGCCACCGCCGTGCTCTCGGGCAACCGCAATTTTGACGGGCGCATCCACCCGTATGCCAGCCAGGCGTTTCTGGCATCGCCGCCGCTGGTGGTGGCTTATGCCATCGCAGGCACGGTGCGCTTTGACATCGAACGCGACGTGCTTGCGGTGGTGAACGGCCAGCCCATCCGCCTGCAAGACCTGTGGCCCAGCGACGAGGAGATCGACGCCGTGGTGCAGGCCGCCGTCAAGCCCGAACAGTACCGCGCGGTGTACGGGCCCATGTTCGCCA